>JABJPQ010000005.1 GCA_018663815.1 Halobacteriovoraceae bacterium
CGGTGTTGATCCAGCATGGCAAAAAACTAAAGGAAGCGGTGTATTGAAGTCTCCTACTTTAGAATGGAACGGTTTAACAGGAGCAAATCCTCCTGATCCTAGCGGGGCAGTTGGTCCTAATCATTATATGCAAATGGTAAACTCACAATATAGAGTTTTTGACAAAACAGGTACCATTTTAAAAACAGGGAGTTTAGGTTCTTTATTAGGGGGAGGGAACGCAGGAGACCCAATCGTTCTATATGACAAGTTTGCTGACCGTTGGTTTATTAGTCAATTTGATTTTAGCAATAACCTTCAGGTCGCGGTGTCCCAAACTGGAGATCCTACAGGTGCATATAATTCTTATACATTTAATGTAGGTGCAAGTTTTCCTGATTATCCAAAATATTCTGTTTGGAGTGATGGTTATTATGTAACATCCAATAAAAGCGGAAATGAGGCTTTTGTTATGGAAAGAGATAAAATGATTGCTGGAGATGCTGGCGCTCAAATGATTCAGTTTAATGTTCCGTCATTGTCGACTGCTGGTTTTTTTAGTACATTACCTGCTCATGCAGGGTCAACCTTACCTAGTGTTGGAACACCTAATCAAATATTTTATTTTCAAGACAATAGTTGGGGGGGTGTAGGTTCTGATCATATTAAAGTTTGGGACGTAAGTGTTGATTGGACAACAACTTCTAATTCGACCATTTCATCTCCATATCAAATTGCTGTTTCAGCATTTGATAGTGGTTTTTCGGGAGGATGGGATAACATTACTCAGCCGGGAACATCGGTAAAGTTAGACGCAGTACCTGAGGCATTTATGTTTATGGCTAATTATCGAGAGTTTTCCACCCATAATTCTATGGTGATGTGCCATAGTGTTGATGTAGACAATACAAATCATGCTGGGATAAGGTGGTACGAATTGCGACAAACTTCGGGTTCTGCTTGGACTTTATATCAGGAAGGAACATATGCTCCTGATGGTGATAGTAGATGGTTAGGTAGTATAAATATGGATAAATACGGAAATATTGCTTTGGCGTATTGTGTTTCTGGTACAAATACTTATCCATCATTGCGGTATACAGGTAGATATGCAAGTGGACAATTAGGGCAAATGGATTTCGTAGAACAAACAGCAATTGAAGGTTCTTCGTCTAAATCTGGAGATAATCGATGGGGGGATTACGCGCAAATGACAATTGACCCTTCTGATGATGCAACATTTTGGCATACCGGACCTTATGTGTATTTAGGTGGAGCTTTAAGAACAAGGATTTTTGCTTTGACTTTCCCAGATTCTTTTTTAAGTATTGCTGACGCGTATATGAGTAAAACATTAGTGGTTGGATATTTGGGTAATAATATATTTAACCTAAAAATTGGAGACTTAAATGAAGGAGTAAACATTAACGTTGTTAATACTTTAGGTCAGAACATAAAAGCTGTTAACAATATCAATACTGGAAAAGATTTGAATTATCAACTAGATTTAAGTGAATTTTCAGCAGGTTATTATATAATCAATGTAAGTAATTCAAACTTTAAAAAAGCACATAAGGTTTGGGTAAAATAATGGCAAGCTATTTAACAAAAACGCGAGCTGTTTAGTAGTTTTTAGTTATTCAATGATTTTTATTTCTTCAATTGTAGCGGGGTTCCCGAGTGTGCAACTCCCTTGCGCGGGACGAATCGGTCTATATTTTAGCCAGACTTTAAGTCCGTCTTGTTTGTATTGATTTTCCAAATTGTTGGGAAGTAAATATTCTTTAGTGGTAATGTTTTTTATTACAAACCCGCAGCCGCTTTTTGTTTTGTCCTCTATTACTGCTTGTATGTAGCCTTCTTTAATTATTTGCGATGTCCTTTCCAATTCAGCATTTGTATCCACAGCTTCTGTTGTTACTTTTTTTGCAGAGCAGCTCATCACAATTAATGATATTGAGCATATTGTAATAAAGTTTTTCATAATTTCCTTTTAATGATAATCTTCAAAAAACAGTCCAAATTAGAAAAATTAAAAATGGTTTGGGTAAAACTTCTACATTATAATACCTTTGTCAACATAAATTAAAGGAAGGTATAATGGCATCAAACGAAGATATTTTTAAAAAAGTTGTTTCACATGCAAAGGAGTTTGGATTTGTTTTTCCAAGCAGTGAAATATACGATGGGTTAAGCGCAACATATGATTATGCTCAAAATGGAGTCGAGTTAAAACAACATAAAAAAGTATTGGTGGACTGCTATGGTTCAAATGAATGAAAATATTGTCGGTCTAGATGCTGCTATTTTTATGCACCCAAAAACATGGAAAGCTTCGGGACATGTGGATGCTTTTAATGACCCTTTGATTGACAATAAAGATTCAAAAAAGAGATATAGGGCTGATGTTTTAGTTGAGGATCATATAGCGAAAATAGAGGTTAAAATAAACAAGGATATAATAAAGGCAAAAAAGCGTTTTGGAGATGCATTTAATGAAGGCGAGTTCAGAAGCACAAATCCAAATGTTTTAAGAAGAGTTGGTGAAATTGAAAAGGTTGAGGCTCAATTGAAAGCTGTTCAAGTGAACGAGGATTTAGAGGGGTTCAAGAGCCTAATAGAAGAATTAGGGATAGTTTGCCCAGTGAGTGGGTCTAAAAAC
>JABJPQ010000404.1 GCA_018663815.1 Halobacteriovoraceae bacterium
ATATTTTTGTAAAAAGAAGTCAAAAATAGACCCAGAAATTTGCTTAATGACAAGAAAAAAGGCCGTTAAATATTGTAAGGCTATGAGATTGAGACTTCCTTCTGCAAGAGACTTTGCAAAAATGGCAGCAGGTTATGGTGCTTATGTTGGTAAAAAGGCATGTGGAAGTAGTAGTACTTGCCAACGAATTAGACCTTCTAATGATGAAGAGTTTTATTATAATAGTGGCGGTGCTGACGTGAGAGGTTTGTTACGTGAATATTGGTTTCATACTTCTTCGTTACGTGAGAAAGGTGCTAATTTTCATTTTCACAGTCACAATGGTTATATGGGATCCTCATCGGATAAAAATCCTGGCATTGTAGCTTGTATTTAACTTTAGTTTAACAAATCAAAAATACTTATAAAGGCTGACAATTTGTCATGCTTTTTTAAAAGAATTGCTGAATTCCAATTGATATTCCTTTTTCTAAAACTCTAGTATGAGTTTGGGCATAATCAATCCTACCTACGAAGCGGTAAATTTTAGGTGATATAAGTCTGATTCCAAAACCTGTACTCAACATCATTGGCATATTTTTATCTGTTGTATTGTTTAGCAAGGTTGTCTCGTTTGCTTGGTCCGAAAAGACGGCTCCTTGAACAATACCAAATTTGTTTTCATAAAGATTCGTTCTGTATTCTAAATTATTTTGCCAGAATGCTGGTGTACTGAATTGGCCGTCTTGATATCCTCTTACTTCGCTAAATCCTCCAATATAGTTTTGAAATTGCAGCTGATTAAGGTTATTAGCTGAAAACTTAAATTGCCAGGCAAGATTTTGGGTGTTTTTTATTAATTTGTAGTAATTAAATTTAAGTTCATGTTTACTTAGAATTTTATCTTCAAAACTAGAAGTAGCTGCGAGTGAAGATGTAAGTATAAGTTTTTTACCATCAACAAGATAATTTTTGTAATTTAACCTACCCACTTCAAAATAAAATGTATACCAACGAGTAATAGATTTATATTCAGGTCTAAAACCATTTTTAGTATTTAATTCAATTTGTTCTTGATCTAAGCCAAAATCAGATATTTGATCATCGTTATATTCAAGATTTAGACCTAGCTTATATAAGTCACTGTGAAATTTATATTCAAAAAAGAGATTAGATTTTTTTCTTTGCAACGTATAAGCACCACTCTCATTACCATCTTGATCAAACATGAAGCGAATTCTATTTATATTCCAAAGATCAATTCCAACAAGAAAATTTCTGTTATAAAGAAACTGTGGCTTTCTAAGCCATAAAACACCAGCCGCTCTTTTATTAAGTTCTTCGTATTGAATACCCAGTTCCGTATTTAACCCGGCCGTATTAATATCATAAACTCCTAAAGCAAAGTACGAACTCCCACCACCGCTGGAAAACTTCATGATTGGTATTGTTGTCCAGCGCTCTTTTACCTGAATGAGGATTTTAGTATTATCTGGTTGATCAATCCTAACTGAACTAAAAAGTCTTAAGTTCCAAATTCTTCTTTTTATTTCTGAGACAGTATCTTTTGTAAGCTTTTGGTCTGTTAAGTCTTTGATTTCGGTAATAATTACTTTTGTAAGTGTTCTGGTGTTACCTTGTACTGTGACCTCAAAACTGAGGGCCATACTTGGAACTAAATAAAAGAAAAAGATTATTATTTTTTTCACTTACTAAGTGTCTGCAGACTCAAATTTATTACAATATTTTTTTACCAGTTAATAGGCTTGATTTTATTTTTCAGTAGAAACTTGTTTGTTTTAGAAAAATGTTTTCCTCCATAAAATTTTTTCACTGAAAAAGGGGATGGATGGGCACTTTCTAGTACCAGGTGTTTAGATCGATCGATTTTTTCACCTTTTTTCTTTGCATCATTTCCCCATAAAATAAAAACAAGGTGCTCCTTCTCATCATTTAAGACTTGGATCACTTTGTCGGTGAAAACTTCCCAACCTTTTTTCCGATGAGAAGCGGGGAGTCCTTTCTCAACAGTTAAAACACTATTGAGTAGTAGTACTCCTTGGTCTGCCCAGTACTGCAGGTTACCATTCTCAGTGGGCTCAATATTGAGGTCAGTTTTGAGCTCTTTATAAATGTTTTTCAGTGATGGTGGTACTTTAGTACCTTTTGTAACCGAAAAGGAAAGCCCGTGTGCTTGTCCCTCACCGTGATAAGGGTCTTGTCCTATGATAACGACTTTTACCTTTTTGAAGCTGGCACTTTTGAAAGCATTTAAAATATCACATCCTTGTGGGTAAATAATCTTTCCTTGCTCAAGTTCAATTTTTAAAAATTTTTGAAGGTCTTTAAAATACTCTTTTTTAAATTCTGGAAGTAAATATTTATTCCAAGATGCGTTTAATTCTAAGTTAATCATTTAATATACTCTTGTATTTGGTTCTCAATATTTGAGTGTTTATATCCTTTTGAATTAAGAAAAGAAAAGAGTTTGTACTTTAATTTTTGTCGTTCCTCAAAGCTTTCAGGTATTTGTTTATAACGAAGTCTTTTTTCAATTAACTTTTTAATTTGGCCCTGACTGTCGAGGCCTAGCTCTTTTCGTAGGGTCTCTAGTTGTTGATGGTCAATTTCTAGTTGTTCTTCAGATAGTTTTTGAACGATATAATCATTGGCGTAACACCTGGATAGTAATTGGCTTGCTCTTGCTTTAGTAAACTCTTCTTCACGTAAATACTTAAGTGCGATTAGTTTATTAATCACTCTCTGTGCACATTCTTCAGTGATTTCTTGGGTGATTAATTTTTGGGTAAGCTTGTATATTGAATAGTCTCTCTTACTTAAAAGTTTAATAGCATAATTAAAGGCTTCTTTATATTCAATCTGGTTTTCTTGCATATGACGTATTTAAAAAGGGGAGCAAATGCTCCCCTTACCCTGTGTGTGTGGGATAATTTTCTATTGTAACTTTCTGGCTTTTTTGGCTTTTTTAGCCGGTGTTTCTTCTTCAATGATTTCGCCAGTGGCCATATCGATTTCAGTTTTTTCACCTTCAACTAAACCATTTTTAACTAAAACTTTGTGTTTAATTTCTTCCATGATTTCAGAGTTTTCACTTAGGAACCTTTTAGAATTTTCTCTTCCTTGGCCAATTTTCGCGTTATTGTACGAGTACCAAGCTCCAGCTTTATCAACAATCTTTTGTTCAACTGCTAGGTCAAGTAAATCACCTGTCTTAGAAATTCCTTCTCCGTACATGATATCAAACTCAACTTGTTTAAATGGAGGAGCAACTTTATTTTTGACAACTTTAATTCTGGTTCTATTACCAGTGACACTATCACCTTCTTTGATGGCACCAATTCTTCTAATATCTATTCTTACTGAAGCATAAAATTTAAGTGCATTCCCACCAGTTGTTGTTTCAGGGTTTCCGAACATAACACCGATCTTCATTCTTAATTGATTAATAAAGACAACGGTGCAATTTGATCTTGAAATTGATCCCGTAAGTTTTCTAAGTGCTTGGGACATAAGTCTTGCTTGAAGACCCATGTGCGAATCACCCATATCTCCTTCTAGCTCAGCTCTTGGTGTTAGTGCTGCAACGGAGTCAATAATAAGTAAGTCGACTGCGCCAGAACGGACAAGCATATCAGTTATCTCTAATGCTTGCTCACCAGAGTCGGGCTGGGATATCAGTGTATTGGGTACATCGATCCCAAGCTTTGCAGCGTAGATTGTATCAAGGGCGTGTTCAGTATCAACAAAAGCTACGGTTCCACCAGCTTTTTGACATTCAGCTGCAATGTGAAGAGCGAGAGTTGTTTTACCTGATGATTCTGGTCCATAAACCTCAACAATTCTTCCTTGTGGAATACCACCAATCCCAAGAGCTAAATCAATACTGAGGGCCCCTGTTGAAATTGCAGGTATCTTTTGCGCTGCCTCTGTTCCTAGTTTCATGATTGCACCCTTGCCGAATTGTTTTTCAATTCCTGAAAGTGCTAGATCTAGTGCTTTTTTCTTGTTGTCGTTAGACATTTGAGCTGTTGCCATTTTTCTCTCCTAAAAATAATCTTGTTACATAAAAGCTATCATCAACTTTCATATTAGCCAAGCAAATTACGGAAAAAGTACGGATTTTCTAACTGACTGAAATAGTTATCTTTTATGTGAGCAGATTAAAAAAAAGTAATAACTTAAGGACTAAACCTGCGTAAATGGCACTTACGACATCATCAATAATGGTGCCAGCTCCGTTAATTATTTTTTGATCACACCAATTGGCAGGAAAAATTTTAACAATATCAAAAAATCTAAATGTGATAAAAATTGCCGCGAGACTGTAAAAGTCAGTGGCCGGAAAGACAAAAAGCCAAGTAATTAACATGCCTATAACTTCATCCATGACAATCCAGCCTGGATCGTGCACTTCTTCTTTTTTTTGGGCATAGTCAGCAACGAAACAAGCAATTACAAAAAGAGCACATGTAATAATAGAGACACTTAAAAAACTAAGTTCAAGATACTTAAACAGTAAAAGAAGAGGAATTGTTGCTAAGCTACCAAAGGTACCAGGAGCTTTTGGCGCAAACCCAGTTCCAAAAAAGCTTAAAAAAGCCAAATAGATAAAGCGAACGGGAGTTAGTTTTTGATCTTTCATTACGAATAGGTTAACTTTCAAATACTTAAAAGAGAAGGTTTTTAATATATGATGCTACCAGATGGTTTAGAGAGCTATAATTTAAATTGGGAAACCCTCAAAATTATGACGAGTGGTATTTCCTCTATTGATGCAAATGATTATCTAACGAACTTTACCACGAGGGAAGAAGCATTAAGTTTTATCGAGGGCTATGGATATGATTTAGAAGATCCCATCCAAAATGCTGAAATGTTTGGTAATTTCCAAGAGGCATTACAATTTATTAAAAAATACTTTTTAAAAGAAGGTAATCCAGATGGCTATGATTTCGAGCTTCCAAATATTTTTTACTCCGTAACAGATGTTGCCGATCTCTTATTAATTGCGGCTGAGAGTGGTGAGTTTGAAGTCAGTAAAGAAGATTCATTATGGGCCGAGATTATCTTAAAAGTAATGCATACAATTTTGCACCTTGATAAGGATATTAGATACCGTTACTTCTCAACGATCCAGACTCAAATTTTAGATAGATTTTACAAGTATCTTATACGCATTGAAGACGAACTTTTCTTGGGTAGCGACGATAAGAAAACTCAAATTCCTCTTGTTGGCTTTGAGACTAAGTCGAAGAAAACACGAGAAAGTATTATTATTAAGTTACTCCATAAAAAAGAAAATGTAGCAGAAGAGCTTTTTGATAGAATCGGGATACGATTTGTTACTCATAATAAAGTTGATTGTTTGCGTGTCTTAAACTTTTTAAATGAAAATCATGTTGTGATGGTTAACAATATAAAACCGTCAAGGTCACATAACTCTTTGTTTGATTTAGAAAAATGCAAAACCAATATTGACCAATATTTAGAAAAACAAACGGGCTTATTAGAAGAGTCAGTACTTTCTAAATATATGGAAGATGAAATTGAAAATTGCTCAATTGAAGTCGATGATCGAAGAGTGAATTCTCATTCCTCAACATCTTACAAAGCAATACATTTTACTTGTAGGCAATTGATAAAGTATAAAAACCCATTTTACCAAAACTTCAATAAAGTGAGAATATTTGCGAAGAAGAATGATCCTAACAATGAAATAACCAAAAAAATTCTTAACCTTGATACAAGTAATATTGCGAAGGATGTGAGGTTTTTTTATCCGTTTGAAGTTCAAGTTACAGATCAAAAAAGTCACGTGGAAAACACAAGGGGTGAGGCCTCTCACCAGGAATATAAAAAATCACAAGTGGTTTCGGCTGCAAATAGGTTGTTTAAGGTTTTGTTGGAGCTTAAGTCATCTTAGGCGATACCCTATAACATTGAATTACTTTTTCGCTTGAACAAAAAACTCAATTCTTTCATTTGCAAATTTAGGGAAATCAACCTGAGGGACATGACTGCCAGTATGTATTGTATAGAGTTCAGCATTTTGAAGTTTTGAGTGCATAAGTTTTTGTGAAAAATTAGGGATAACCTTGTCTCGATTACCACCAATAACAAGTGTTTTTGTTTTGATTTTTTCGACAAAAGCCAAAATATCATGCTCATGCATTTGATCGATAAGATGAAAAAATAAATCAGGGCCTAGTTGACCTAGCTTGTTTAGGTAAACCTCAATAAATTCATTGTTCACTTGCTCGACATTAAATCCACCAGTGTGAATGGCTTTCTTTATGAGTGGGTTCCAGCCGCCATATTTCCAAAATGCATTAAACTCTTTTGGAAACTTTTCCATGACTTTAGAAATAATAGGTTTAAATGGACCTGTTAAGTGTGTGTCCATCATAATGTTATGAACCGGGATAATGGTCCCTGAAATAAGAATCATCTTTTTAACTTTTTTAGGAAAAAGTTTTGCAAACTCTAGGCAAACGTTAACCCCCATACTATGCCCAAATAAAATAACATCATCAAGTTTTAGAAAATCAATCAGCTCGTTTAAGTCAAGTGAGAGTTGGTTAAAGGTAATCTTCTCAAGCTCGTGCTTGCCGGATGATTGATAATGTCCTCGGTAATCATAAGTTAAAATGGGATAACCAAGTTTATCAAAATAAGCAATTTGTTTTTGCCAGTGATAGTTACTACAAACAAGGCCATAATTAAAAATGAGAACGTTCTTGGTTCTATCAATGGTTGAGAAATTAGTACTATAAAAGACTTGTTCACCATCGCTTGTTTTAAAAAAATGATTAAATTTATCTTTCATGGCTTGATTTGTTGGATGATTTTAATTCGAGCAGGATCTTCATGTTGAAGTTGAATAACCCTTTCATTAAAAAATTTTTTTCTTGTTGCTTCTACTTCTGCGCTAAATTTTAAAATAAGTATTTCTGTTTTTCCGACTCTAATTATATCATTGTTATAAATTTGCTTGCTAGCCGTCGTTTTTTTTCCATTTATATGAATAGATTCAATTTCATCACTCATAAGAAGTTGTAATTTTTTACCTTCAATATGAAAATTTAGGTGGGCACCAATAATGTTTTTGTCACAACTATAGAGTTTGTCATTAATATGACTTCCAAAAGAAATTGAATTAGAATGGAAAAAATATTTTCCAAGTCTATTGACATCAGTGCTTTCAATTATTTCAAGTTCAATCATGCACTTATTATAGTAGAAAATCTCATTATATAGTAGTTGAAACTTTGGTATCCTCAACTAATTCCAGTAGAAGATTATTTAGTTTTTCTGTTTGTTCTATTTTTAGTTTTTCAATATCTTGAGTAACTTTCTCAAAGACTTCAAAATCATCTAAGATATTAGCAATTTTATAGTTTGAGGCGTGCCCTGCTTGGGAACTTCCAAAAAGATCACCTTGACCTCGATTTTGAAGATCTGCTTGGGCAATTTCAAAGCCATCGTTAGAGTTCTCAATCACTTTAATACGCTTCATTGAGTCTTGCGATATGTTATCTTCAGTAATTAAAAAACAAAATCCGGTTTTTTCACCTCTTCCAACTCTACCTCTGAGTTGATGTAATGAGCTCAGGCCAAAGCGATCAGGGTTATAGATCGAAATGACACTTGAATTAAGAACATTAATACCAACCTCAATAACAGTTGTTGAAATAAGGAGATCAATATTTCCATTTGAAAAACGCTCCATAATATTTTGCTTTTCTGAGGACTTTAACTGGCCATGCAAAGCCACGATTGTGTATTCAGGAAAGTATGTTTGGTAAGTATGCATAAGAGTGTTTACATTTTTTAAATCTAAGCTCTCTGATTCTTCAATTGCTGGAACTACAATGTAAATCTGTTCACCGAGAGACATGCGAGTTTTGACAAAGCTAAGGTATTTCTCATAGGTTTTAGCCGTAACAATTCTCGTTTTTACACCTTTGCGCCCAGAGGGCATCACCCTTATGGTGGAAATATCAAGGTCACCGTATTGAGTTAGCTGGAGAGTTCTTGGAATTGGGGTAGCTGTCATAATGAGAACATGCACTCCATCACCCTTTTTGAATAATTTTTGCCTTTGTTCGACACCAAATTTATGTTGTTCATCAATAATCGCTAGGTTTAAATTTTTAAACACGATATTTTTTTGAATGAGAGCGTGGGTGCCTATGATAAGGTCAATTTCACCTTGTCTAAGTCTCTCATAAATATTCTTTTTATCTTTAGCTTTCGTGCCTCCAACTAGTAACGATATATTAACACTCTCTCCCAGTAGCTTTATAAATGTTTCAGCGTGCTGTATGGCCAAAGCCTCGGTAGGGCACATAAGAGCAACTTGCGAATTATTCTTAATGGCGATGAGTGATGCGATCAGTGCAACAGTTGTTTTTCCACACCCAACATCTCCTTGAACCATTCTCATCATAGGAACTCCTGACTTTAAGTCAGACCTAATATGTTTAACAACTTTTGCTTGGTCATCCGTTAGTTCATAAGGGAAGAGCTCCATCATTTTACTTAACGTTTGATTTCCAATTTTTAAAAGTGGAGCAGTTAACTTTTTGTGTTTTAATTTTCTTGCAAGTATTTGTAATTGATTATCAAAAAATTCTTGATAAATGAGTCTGTTCCTTGCGAGTTGTAATGAGTCTTTATTTAGTTTACCTTTTCCATGTAAAATTTTAAAACTCTCATTTAATGCTAAATCAGATGGATTAAAGCTCATTCCAAAGTGGTTCATAATGAGCGTTGAATCCCAAACATGTGAAGGTATTTTATCGATGATATTTTTAATATGAACACCAGAGATTGAGTGGAGTGTAGGATATTCAATTAAAAGAGAATCTGCAGGTAAAAGGTTGGGGTTGATTTTAGGGTTAACGATTTGGCATGCACCGTTAAACTCCGATACAGAGCCCATAAAAGTGAAGTTTTGATTTACTGAAAGTTGAGTTTTAAGGTTTGGGTAAGTATTAAACCACTTGAGATTGAGATATGTTTTGGAGTGAAGATCTTTAACAACACATGTGGCATTAAATAATTGTACGCGGTTCTTACCTTTTTTTCCGAATGCGGGAGTAAACTTTAAGCTGATGACCTCGCCTTGGCCAAGAAAGATTTGATTGGTTTTAAGTTTTGAAAAGTCGGTAAGGCTAGGTGCTCTTTGCATACGCAAGGGAAAAATCCACAGGAGGTCTTGGAGTGTTGTAATGCCACTTTCAAATAATTTACTTAAGCTTTTAGCAGGTTTTCGTTTTCCAGCAAGCTCAAGAATTGAGCTATTCCAGTTCATTTATTTATATTCAAAATCTTCAACAGTATAGATAACATCACCTTTAGGAGCTTTTACCACAATTTCATCGCCTTCTTCTTTCCCAATCAAAGCTTTACCTAGAGGGCTATTGTAAGAGATTTTTTTAGCAGCAGACGTGGCTTCATCCTCGCCTACAATTTGAAGGGTTTTGGCTTCTTCTGTCTCGGCATTGATGATGGTGACTGTAGCCCCAAAAACAACTCTTTCTTGATCTAGGGACGCTACATCTATAACATTTGCTCCACCGACTTTTGCTTGGAGTTCTGCGATTCGTCCTTCAATATGTCCTTGCTTTTCCTTGGCGGAGTGGTATTCAGCATTTTCTTTTAGATCTCCATGGGCCCTAGCTTCCGCAATGGCAACTTTAATTTCTTCTCGGTCAATTTTCAATAATTGCTCTAACTCTTGGTCCAAGCTTTTTTTACCTAAAAGTGTCATTGGATGGTTGGCCATAATTAATTCTCCGCTAATTTAGTTTTTAAATAATGCCTCAGCAGCATTGAGGGCTATTTCTTTCTCAGAGTTGTATTTACCTCTTTGATTGACTTTGTAAAAGTCACAAAAATTTGCCTTTTCCTTATCTACAATACGGTCAGCAGTTGGTTCTCTACACTCATTGTAAGAATTTTTATCATAAAAATTACACATAAAACAGTTTCTTATATTAGCAGCACATTGTTCGCACTCTTCGGAACGAGAAATTGATGCCGTATTCTCCAGCTTAATTTCCTCTTTGCAGTGATAACAAATAATTGCCATATTTAAAACTCCTGATTAACTCCAAAACCAATACTAGAGTTACCATTCTGATCTTTATATGGGGAGAAATAAATATAGGGAGTATTTCTTTTATTATATTGATCAACGGCCTGCTTAAGGATCTTTTCATTACTAAATTGGATGGTTTTGGATGTGAGATAACTCATAGCAATAAGAGTTGCTCCTCCAAAGATTAAAGTATTGTTATTTTGAACTCCGGCTGAGTCATTAGTTTGAAAGAGTCCAGCTAATATAAACAATGAACCTGCCGTGCTAGTGGCAGCACTGAGAATGGTAGGTTTGTTTTTCTTCTGATATTTATCCAGCAGCTCTTTGCTTATGGGGTCTTTATCAAGGTAGAAGCGTAGCCCTTCTCCTTTTTTATTTGATCCTGCATCAACAAGCACTTTCTGATAGCTAATAGTAGCGACTCTAGAACATATTTCATTGGCAAAACTGATCGCTGAATTAAAAATAAAGAAAAGGATCATAACTTTTTTCATAAAAAGTATTTTACTGCTAATTTAATTTAATGTCCTATAAAAAATAAAAGAGTTTTTAAGTCTGCTTTACAATAAAAGATCTATTTATGCCCCTGTTGGTATACTTCTAAAACTCTCATAGAATAGTAGTATGAACATAATTAAGACAGGAATTGGGATTTCAAAGACCATTAAAAACGTTAATCGCACCCGTGAAATATTGAGCGTTTTTGCTCGGCATGGATTTGATGAATTTATTATTAATACTAAACTCCACCTGCTGATTCCTAATTTTGTTATTCCTAAGTCACGTTTTAAGATTTCAGAGGAACAGAGTGATTATGATTTTTGGAAAACAATTGGCTATCGCTTAAGAGAGTCTTTTGAAGAGCTTGGTCCAAGCTTTATAAAGTTGGGGCAGTTACTTGCTACTCGCGAAGATATTCTTGACCCCGCTTTAATAGCAGAATTAAAAAAATTACAAAATAAAGCGAAGTCAATACCCTTCAATGAGGCAAAGCTAAGAATCTCTGAAGAAATGTCTTTGCCACTCAATGATATCTTTTCAGAAATTGAAGAAACACCCATTGGTGTTGCTTCAATTGGTGTTGTATATAAGGCCAAGCTTGTTTCTGGTGAAGATGTTGTTATTAAGGTTAGAAGACCAAAAATTAAGAAAGTGATTATTAATGATTTTGAAATAATGGATTTTGTGGTTAGAAAGCTTGAGGCAGCCTCAGAGGATATTAGGTATCTCGGTCTATCCAGGGCCATAGAAGATTTTTTTCGCAATATAATGCTAGAGCTTAATTTTGTTATTGAAGCAAATAATAATAAAGTAATCAAAGAAAATCTTAAACGAATTGATAAGGAAGAAATTTTTATCATTCCTAAAATCTATAAAGAATTATCCACCTCGAAAGTACTTGTTATGGATTACTTAGCGGGTGAACCTTTTAATGAAATCGAGAATTTGGATGAACTTCCTAAGGTAAAAGAAAATCTTGATCAGGGAGTTAAGCTTTTTTTACATACAATGCTTGCGGATGGTTTTTTTCATGCTGACCTACATGGGGGAAATTTCTTCAGATTAGTTGACGATAAAATAGGCTTGATTGACTTTGGTCTCGTGGGAACATTAAGTAAACAAAACAGAACTAGCCTGATTGCGATATTATATGCTGTCTTAACGAATAATTATGAAAATCTCGTTTATGAATTTTTGGACATTGCGGACTTTGAAGAAATACCAAGTCATGAAGTTTTAGTGCGGGATTTGCGAGATGCTTTGAGTCCTTATATCGGAATGAGTGTAAAAGAGACGGACGTTACATCTCTTGTACACTCAATTGTTTCTACTTTAAGTAAGCATAGAATATACCTTCCCAGAGAGTGGTTTATTATTTTTAGAGCTTTAATGACTCTCGATGGTGTTGGAAAATCACTAGACATCGATTTAAATATATTTGAAGTCATTGATGGAGAGATTCATGAAATTATTGGAGAGCTTGTCTCAAAAGATGCATTAATTGAAGAGGCCAGTTGGCTTGGACGAGATGTCTTAAACTCTTTGCGTATTGTTCCGAGGCACTTTAAGTGGATGCTTAAAGAGTTCTCTAAGAAAAAATATGTTTTAGAAATTAGTCTTAAAGATACGAATAAACAAATAAATTACTTATCTCGCAGTATTTATTTTTTAGGGCTTATTATTTTGACGTGTAGCTTTTTTATTTCTGGGATTATTGTCCTGGGTGACCTTAAAATTGCTCATTTTGAGGATATCCCAGTTGTCGCCTATGTATGTTGGATACTGGCAGGGCTGAGTTTTTTTAGAGCCAGTGTCATTTATAAGCTAAAATAGGAATTTAAAAGAATGCTCATAATATTATAACCCTTAATTTATATTCTATTGGTGCCAAAATCTAAATTTAGCAGTTTAGACTACGTTTTTTCAAAAAAGTGTTAAGAGATTAAACAGTTTTATTTGTAAAAAATGCATAGGATCTATCACGAAATCAAAAATGAATTTAAATTAAAGCAACTATTATTAACAACGCCTTGAAATTGGCACGATATTTTCACTACAATTTTGAGACAATATTTATTATCAAAGGTATGTACTTATGAAAGCTTTAGTTGTTTTATTCATTTTATCAGCGTCTGTTTCAGCATCAGCCTCTTCACAAAGCTTAGTACAAGGAGTTTATAAACTTTTTATGGTTGCCCGAAATTATAAAACTAAGATACCAAATACCGACAAGCTTTCAGATATCACTATCGCCCACAGTATGCCAGATAAAAGTATTAATATTAAAACAACACAGTTTATAGATAATATTTATAATGATGCAACGGGAGTGATGTCTGCTAATGCTAGAATAGGAACTGAAGTAGACCTTGTAACACGACTACTAGGAAGAAGTTTTAATAAATCGAACCTTGGAAGCATGACAATGAATATAAGGTATGAAGATACTGTTTTCAATTTCAAAATTGTTAACGGAGCGGGGCCTGGGAATCATTTTTTAATTGATGATATAAAAAGCCTCGCAGAGGATATTTATATCAAATTTGGAAAGGAAAAATCTGGTGTAAGCTTTAGCTCAATTGATCAATATGAAGCCGGTCTTGGTGGCTTTCAACAGTCAACCTTAACAGTTTCTTCAAAAAATACGAAAGCTGTTAGATACATTTTAGATCAACTTGAACAAAAAGTTAAAAATGCACCAATAAGTCCAAAATCAATTGACGATCTTTAGAGACTGTCAGAATTATAACACCATGTAATATCTAAAGGACCAAGCTTAAACTTTTAGAATACTTGCTATACTAGTATAATGAAAGGCTTGGTTCTCTTAATATTCATTTTTTTAAACCTCAATGTTTATGCTGGCTTAGATGATGAAATATCTTTTTTACAAGAACAAAAAAAGTACAATGAGTTAACTCAAGAAATTAATCTCAATCATTTAAAATATTTTAAAATATGCTTAGAAGATGAATCTAGAGAATTTGTTAAGCAAGTCATTACCAAAGATGGTAATCTTAAAGAAAAGAAAGTTAGCTGTCAGAAAGTAAGAAGTTATATTTTCAACAATAGAATTGAAGACGAATACAGACGTCTTCGTATTGTTATGGCTTTAATGCAACCTGAATTAAGAGAAAACCCTTATCTTATGGAGGGAAAAGATTTATTAGCCTATAAAATGAATATTAACATAGAACACCTAAATACTGCTAGTTTTGCATCCTTACCTTTTGAAACAACTGAACTTGACCCTTTGGTGTATGACGAAATCAAAGAAGCAATCTATCTTTACAATAAGTATACCTATTTATTTTGTGGTAAATTTGTTAAAGATAAATTGCCTCTTCTTTTAAAGAAAAATCGAGATATGATTTCTAAGGATAAAGGTGTTCTTTTAACAAAGCAATTTTGCGGCAATAATATACAAGACTTACTTGAAAAAAATAACGAAATAAAATCGACTCTAAAAGCTATTATTAAAAAATATTACACCTTTAGCTATCACAGAAGAAATGAAGTAAGAAAACTTCTTAAGCTAGAGTATTACTCCTTAGTTAATGCTACTCCCTATTTTTTGCTTTTGAGCAGTCAAAACCCAAAAACTAATGAGTTAATTGATGCTATCACTACAATTTATCAAAATGCATACTCCTTAAAAAATGAATGGATAAGAAATATCATCAACTCAAGCTTTAATCAAAAAGCTAAAAAATACCAAAATGGTAAAATGTCTAATAGCGAAAAACAAGATTTTAAAAACCTATTGTTAAAGTTTTACAAAAACAGTTCCTCTATTGAGCATTTTGAATGGCTATATAAAAAAGAACTTAAAAAAGGAATCAAGCTTCAAAACAGATACAATAGTGTTATATACGAGCAGTTGATGAATACAAAGAATGAAAAAATATTAGAAGACACTTACTTTAATGAAAAGCTATCACAATACGTCAAAATGGATCAATTAACTAATCAAATTAAAAGTGATATTGAAATGACTAAAATGGCCACTGAACTCGGCATTATGGCTTTCGTTACTGGAGCCTGTTTCTTCCCTGTTAGTAAAATTTTTAAAGCATTGGGTATTGTAAAGTTTACTAGACTTGGAAAATACTTTAGAAGAGGGTGTTTTCTTTCTTTTGGTATGCCTTTAAATACATACTTCTTACTATATGGTATAGAACAATATAAAAGTGATTTAAAAAAGTTTTTATCTAGTGCTGATGGGAAATATTTTCAATTAGACTACAATTCGGTTGGAGCGAACAAGATTGGAGTTATTTTACCAGTACTGCTTATGGGAGTTGGCACAAAAGAAATATTAAGAACATATAAGCTGGTTCAACGCTTTTATAGTCTTAAAGTTCCTAGCGCTTTATTGTGAGAAGGGACTTAATTAGATACTATCCAATCCTGAGATGAATAAGTAGGGACTAGTAATTTCTTTAAATCTCCCTGGTCCAAATGCTCCAATGAGAAAATCATTTATGCTTTGCTCATATGAGTTTTCTTGATATTTAAAAGTTATATTTTCATTAATATCTAATATTTCTATTGCAAGATAGTTTTGTATGAATGAAGTGAAAAGACTTTTCTCACCTGGCCTAAGCATTGTTGCGTATAGGTTTGTTTTATTGGTGTCCGATAGATAAGGTGTCCATACATTTGCGTAGTGCCTTAGTAGTTGAAGTTGTTCATCATTCATGAAGCCGTACTCATGTATGATATGAGTTAAGTCCTGTCCTTTATTCATAAAAAAATAATTAATAATTTTACTATTGTTTTTGATTAGAAAGAGATCTGTAGAGTCTATTGGTTTAAGGTTTTTCCAGTCACTTTCACTTCTGCTTACTCTTAGCTCTTTACTAGATATATAAAGTGACTTTACCATCATATAGTCATCTTCACTTAGGTTGGAGAGTGTGGTTTGGATAACATCAAAAGAATGTTGAAAAGATTCTTTTTTATATTCATTAAGTTCTAGACATGGAAAAAATCCAAACTTTTTATAAAGATCAACCTTCTCACTCCACAGTAAATGGAAACACTTATTGGTAAATTTGTTAATAACTTCATTAAATAAGCTTTTAAATATTCCTTGGCCTTGATGTTTTTTACTGACAGCAATTCCACCGTACATACTAAAAGGGTAGGTGATGCCATTTAATATAAACTCTTTTTCTAATACACCAATATGAGCGATGACTTCATCCTCTGCTATATAAATAAAGTTATTGTGATGATTACTTTTTTGCATTAAAGGATAGAAGTCTATTGCAAAAGAGTTTACTTCATCATATTCAAACTCTTGTTCAATCAATTTGATCGTTTTTTCTACAAATTCTGGAGAATCCTTCAAATTTGTTAATTTCATAGACACCTTAATTTAATTTCTTTGTTCTATTTTAAGTCATTTCTTCTTGGGCGGCAAATTTGTTCCAACACTAACCATTTGAAATCACAGCTGTTTGTATAGGAATTGAACCTTTTTTCCCCTTGTCTAGTTATTTAACAGTTTTTGTAAAGTGAAGAACTTAAGTGTCGATACAGGAGTTAGATGATTTCAAGTCATCCCGCGATCCAAGGATTGGAAAGTGGACCCCTTATCAAGGAGGATATAATGGGTTTAAGGATTAACACGAACGTGGCTAGTCTAAATGCGCAGAGAAATCTGAACAAGACACGCCTCAACCAGCAGAAGGTTTTAGAACAACTTTCTTCTGGGCAAAGAATTAATCGTGCCGGTGATGATGCCGCAGGATTAGCAATCTCTGAAAATTTGAAAGCACAGATTCGAGGTCTCGGACAAGCAGAAAGAAATGCTGCCGATGGTATCTC
>JABJPQ010000004.1 GCA_018663815.1 Halobacteriovoraceae bacterium
ATGGCAAAGTTGACTTCGCCCTTTTCTCTGGTCTGGAAGATCTTTACTTAGGCATTGACCTTGGGGCCAGAGCAAAATTAATAATAAATGACCTCCAGGCTTTCGTCGGTGTAGGTAGCTACTTTGGAGATAATAAGCATTGCAACGAAAAAACAGATGACCTCGGAAACACAATTGAAACGTGTGAGAAAAAATTTTTATTTGCAAAATTCACAGAAATCGGAGTGCGCTATAAGAGGGTTGCTATATTTGCAAGAGAGTACCATGTTAATGATGCAGATATCAGCCTTCCCATAAAAAATATCTGGGGATTTAATTTCTATTTCTAAATCTTATAAATACCAGTCCATATTGAACTCTTTTCTTCGAAAAGCTTAATCCCAACAGTATAATTATCACCTGAGGTGGGGGTGACATGAACAATCCGCCCTGTCCTTCTACACTTTCCTCCCAAGGAGTATTTTAATGTAATTTCATCACCAACGTAAAACTTTGCCAGCTCACTTTTCAAGACATTTAAAGCAATACCGTTTGGATTGAAATTGAGAATTTTTGCATGTTTTCTAAGTGAACTATATGATTCTTGAGTAATTCTTTCTGTTGAAAATGAGGCAATAATGTTTTTATGTGACACATCTTCACGGGGTGATTGCCTTAAATCGCTATAAAGTATTTCTTCAGGCATAGTAAGGGCAATTTTAAATCCTGATAGTAATAAAATTTTTGATTTAAAGACCATCTCACTGCCTTGAACATAACCATAAATAAATTCTGACTCGATAAACTTGGTTAGTTTTTGAGTGGTCGTAAAATATAATTTATCTCCTTGCATTTTAAGCATCTTAACTTCAAGTTTATGCTTCTCTTTTTTTGATATAGATTGCCAAAGGTCAATTCTTGCCTTTCTCGTAATCATAATATTAAAGACTGAAATTATCTTTTCAGGATCAACTACTTTTTCTAGGTCATCTTGCACAAAGACCTCCAGCAAAGGGTTTACAGCATAATTTTACCTCAACCCCAATTTATGCACAACTCAATCCACCCGGAACATAACCCCTTGTTATTTAAGGGATTTAATTTTAATAATTGCATGAAATATTGCCAGCTACTAGATCTACACTCATCCAGTGCCAACTAAACAAGTATTCAAACACAAGATTTGTAAAATAAATGACTTTAATCACATCGTCGGAATTGGCTTCAGAGTTTTATTATAAATTCTCCTTATAATTTTTGCACTCCTAGTGACAAACACTACCCATCATCCTTATTGTGCTTCCACTATAAATTCAAATGGAGAACTCATGATTAAATGGTTTCAATCTGGTAAAGATATCGATCTTATCGATCAACCTCAGGCTACGATGCGAAAACAGTATAAAGAGCATCAGTGGAAGATATTTATCAGCCTAATTGTTGGTTACTCCTTTTTTTATACCACCCGCCTAAGCTTATCCATTGCCAAAAAACCCCTCATTGATGAAGGGCTCCTAACCAAAGAACAGCTTGGCTTAATGGGAACTGCTCTTTTTATGACTTATGCCATAGGAAAATTTTCCAATGGCTTTTTGGCTGATCATGCAAATATTAAACGGTTTCTGCCTTTTGGATTATTAGTTTCAGCCCTTATTAATATCGTACTGGGCATGAACCAAAACGCCACCTTCTTCATCGTTTTATGGGGACTTAATGGGTGGTTTCAGTCTATGGGCTCGGCTCCTTCATGCGTCTCCATCTTCCACTGGTTCCAACCATCGATACGAGGTACACGCTACTCTATTTGGGCCGGATCTCATAATATTGGAGAAGGAATAACTTTTGTTATCACTTCTATCGTTGTTTCCTATATGGGATGGCGCTACGGCTTTATTGCTCCAGGAGTACTCAGCTTAATTGTTGCCGTTGTCATCTATAAATTTTTAAAAGATAGGCCCCAAACACTTGGATTACCTAAACCAGAAATTGCATTTGCGGAACATGTTATTCGAACAAATTCAGTAAATGAAGAAAAAACATGGCACTCTCAATTATACGTTTTAAAAAGTAAAACTGTTTGGGTAATAGCACTGGCTTGTGCCGGTATGTATATTTCACGCTACGCTGTAAATTCATGGGCCATACTCTACCTACAAGAAGCTAAATCATATACACTTATTGAAGCCGGTACCGTTATGGCCGTATACCCTATTGCGGGTTTAATTGGTTCCGTTCTATCTGGAGTTATCTCTGATAAATATTTTAAAAGTGACAGAAAAATCCCTGCAACTCTATATGGACTAGCAAACGTTTTTGGGATGTTAATTTTATTTTACGGAGGTCAAAGCAAGGTCTTAGACAGCATTGCCTTAACTCTTTTTGGTTTTGGTATCGGTGGATTAATTGTTTTTCTGGCCGGATTAATGGCCGCAGACATTATGCCTAAAAATGCCGTTGGAGCGGTTAAAGGATTCATCGGACTTTTTGCTTATATAGGTGCTGCCTCACAAGAATATATTAGTAGTATCCTTATCAGAACTAACGAGATTAACGGTGTGCAAATCTATGACTTCTCACAAGCTAAGTTATTTTGGATAGGAGCTGGTGTTGCCTCTATCCTATTAACTGCAATGGTAAAAGTTCCTAAAACTTCGCAATCACAGAAGTTGTAAACGTATAGTCTGTATTGTCGTTCCCATCAACATTAGGCTTGTTATCATAAACGGCCTTATACGCCGTTTTTAAAGAAAAAGTATCAGATAAGACATAAGCGATGGAAGGTTCATAAGTAATTAAATAGTCTTCCGACTCTGTAAAGTTAGGCAAGTACTCAATCCAAAATTTATAACTAAGAGTTGAAGATTTTTTGTGAGCTATTTCATAATACAAACGTGCTTTAGTATAATTCAAAATATCTTTATTATCATCATCACGCACAAGTTTTTTTTCAATGGTATATCTTGCACCAAATTCAGTAAATGAATTCGTTTTCTCAGTTTTAGTTATAAAATACTTTGCACCTACATCGAGATTTTCTCTTTGTTTAAAGCCAGAGAATTCATCTCCTTCGTATTGAACTGCAAGAAATCCATTGAGAACATTGGTTAAAACTTGCTCATACCTGAATTGAGCATCCCAATTTCTAGCACTTTCTACTTTTTCTGTTTCGTTAGTGTTATCCACTTTGTTTTCACTTGTTCCAAGTGTGTAATGACCAGCTAGGACATAAATACTTTTGTCTGCTTCCCAAGTTGACTTAGTTTTAGCGTTATAAGTCTCAACAGAAGAGTTTCCTCCTGTCTGAATAAGGGAGACTTCTGACTCATTACTAAACTTTGATTCTGCAAACGTCATAGTTGGCAACAAAAGTAATACTAAAAACCTCATCTCAATTCTCCTTCACAAAAATATTTAGATCTGATTAGCATAGTTAAATAATTTTGAAAATCTATTATTTGATATATTACGAATGCTCATATTTGGAAGAATGTGGAGCTCAAGTTAGACACGAGCTCCTTTTTTTACTTGAAAATCACTTACATTTAAATTTCATTGAATACTGATAACCCTGCCCCGCAACACTATTGGCAATACCTCCACCAAGTCCGAGAATTCCACCTGCATTGGATTCTTTTTCTCCTCCAAATGCAAACGCAGCTCCGCCAACTCCAGAAGCAATTTTCGATGCTGTTTTGGTATTTTTATATGTTTTTTCATCCATATCACCCACGTATTTATAACCTTCTTTTACAACATAGGCATTACCCTTTTCTTGCTCACAAAAGTGCCGAGCTTGAGCAATAGCATTTGAGTATCCTTGCGACTTATCTTCTGTATTAAAACGAACCAAGTGAACTCCCTTTGCGCTTGGACGAACATCCCGATGGTGAGCACATGATGACAAAATAATAGCCAGTGTAAATAAAAGTAATTTCATCGTTTTCCTTTTGTTAATTATTTTCTATTCTGACTCAGAAAGAGCCTTATATAATGATTTCTCTGTGAAGGGCTTTTGAATGTACCCACTTGCTAGTTGGCTTAAATCAATATTTTTTATATCAGAGTAGTTTGTAGTCACTCCTCCTGTAATAATGAAGTACTTTGTATTCCCATTTGGCAACTTCTTCGCCTCTGTTATAAACTGATCTCCTTGCATTTTCAACATTTTCATATCAGTGCAAATATAATCATATTTATTCTCTGCAACTTTATCTAAACCAGTTAAACCGTCATCAGCTTCGTCGACTTCTAGTCCCATATTTTCTAAATATGCTCGTAATAGTTCTCTTATATTTTCTTCATCATCGACAACGAGCGCTCTTCCCACAAGCTTTCCAATTTCAAATGATTCTTTCCTACTTAAATTCCTCTCTGAAAGTTCCCCTTGAGCAATAGGCATAATTATTGAAAATTTACTCCCCTTACCTACTTCTGAGTCAATCTCAACTGTGCCATTCATCTTTTTAACCAACTCGCATACGACACCGAGACCAATCCCCGTACCAGCACCAATTTTTTTTGTTGTAAAAAATGGATTAAGTATTTTGCCCCTTACTTCTTCTGGAATTCCAGCACCGTTATCTGAAACTGTAAGTTTTAATGTTTTTTCATTTTCTTTAATAAGTGTAATATGTATCGCTCTAGATACTTGATTTTCAGTCGCATCCTTTGCATTACTAATTAAGTTCATGAGAATTTGTTGAAAGGGACCCAAAGCGCCTTTTATCAATATATTTTCTGTTACAAGGTCATGTGTTATTTCAACTCCATCTTTAGTATAAATCTCTAAGATTAAACTTATCGTTTGCTCAATAGCATCCTGTACACAAACAACTTCATCATAATTTCCATCCATTCTTGAATATGTTCGTAAACCATCAACTATTTTTTTAACTCTTTCATGAGCAACTTCAATCTTCTCAATTGAGTTTCTCACCTTCACATTATCAAAGTTGCTTTTTTCGAAAAGTCTTTTTAGCACATGCAAATTCCCAATACTTATCGCTAGAGGATTATTAATCTCATGTCCAACCCCTGCGGCCATCTCTCCAATTGAAGCCAGCTTGGATTGATGAAGCATTTGCTTTTCCGTCTCTTTTTTATTTGTAACCTCAACTCTTATAGCGGAGTAGCCCTTGATCTCATTTTCTGAATCATAAACTGGAAAAGCTGTAACCTCAACCCAGTAGAGTTTCCCATCTTTTGCTCGATTACAAACCTCTCCCTTAAAAAGTTTATCCCTATTAATTTTATCCCAAAAATCTTTCCAAAATGCAGATGAGTGAACACCTGAATTAACAATATTGTGATTTTGTCCAATTAGTTCTTCTCTTGAAAATTTCGAAACTTCACAAAATTTATTATTTACATAAGTTATAGTCCCGTTAATATCAGTCTCGGAAACAAGAGCTGCAAGATCAAGGTAGTTTTTATGTTTTGAGACAATTCGACTTTCACTTTGTAAACGTCTTTCATACGACCTGACAGTATAATAAAAAAGTGATACAACTGTCGTTAAACCGAGAATATGAGATAAATACAATCCTTCTAAACTTAGAAACGCTTTTTGCTCTTTAAAAAAGACAAATAAGACCGTCAAAACCAACAGATCGTAAATCAATACAAAAATGGCAGTCTTTTTTCCAGTAAGTACGTAAACATAAACAACATGAAGTACAAAAAAGATTGTCAAAGGCGAAGAAAGACCCCCTGAAAAATAAATACGCACAGGAATCGCAACACACATCACGAAAACAAAGAAACGACTAACAAGAACAACATTTAATGTAACTCTAAGCATAAGTAGAGTAAAACTAATTAAAAGGGTCGGTAACAAAAGAGACTTCACTTCTCCTGAACTAATGATCTGACCTGAAAAAAAAAGTAAAAGTAAATTACAAGATATAAAAAATAAAAATCCGAGAAGCGGTATTAATAATAATTTATAAAGCAATTGGTCAGCATCATTCATTTTATAAAATTTTTCAGGAAAAAATATATTTCTAAGTTTCAACTCACTATTCCTTATAATCATTTACAAATATTATAACTTAAAACTCTCATTTCGCTATTGTGTGGACTAATTTTCAATCGTTTTAACACAAGTCATCACCCCTATGCTAGAATGTAAAAATGAAAATACCGGAAGATGAATTTGAGTTTACCTTTTCCCGCTCATCTGGTGCAGGAGGACAGAATGTAAACAAAGTAAACACCAAGGCAACTCTAAAGTGGGATATTGAGAAAACTAAGTCTATCAATCAATCCGTTAAAGATCGCTTCAAAAATAAATTTAATCGGGTAATTGATGGTGAGAACGGGGTTAAAATATCAAGCCAACGTTTCAGAACCCAAGCAAGAAATATTTCTGACTGTATTGATAAGCTACACATTATGTTAAAGGAAGTTGCTAAACCACCCAAAAGAAGGGTACCAACAAAACCTACAAAAAATTCGGTAAAAAGAAGAATAAAAAATAAAAAGTCTCATTCAGATACTAAGAAGGGCAGACAAAAAATAGATTATTAATTCTTAATAAATTCGAACCAATTATTAAGCCTAACATCATTTTCCTTACAAGGAACAAATAAAAACTTACTCGATCTATATAGACCAAGTCGGACTTTCCCCTTTTTCTTACAAGCTTTTTTGGCGAAAAGCAGTCCTTTATTTCCTGTTTTTTGCGTTAACTTCACTCCCTCGATACTAATCACATCATATTTTTGTTTAAAAGCATTACACTTCTTATTTCCAAAGACTATAATTCCTTTCCCGCTTAAGGATGTTGCCACTTTTCCACCACAATCCTTTTGCATTAATGTATTAAAGAACCTTTGGTTAAGTTTACTTAAAAAGTAAGCAGGTGCATTTTTATTATTATTTTTCACTTTCAAATTAACCAATGATCCCATCTGCTTAAACAAACTTAAAAAACTTTCACGATCCTCCCCTTCCAACACTTTAATCATATTTGATAATTTTTGCTGAGAAAACTTATCCCTTAGAACAGAGTGAAATGTACTACTGTCATATTGATTATTCTGCTTACGAGCAACTCCAAGTAGCTCTTCCCAGAATTCAAACAACGAATTTTCTCCATATTTGGTTAAAAGAGCCGATTCAACCATTAACATAATCGTAGAACCACAATCATAATAATTTCGAAAACTCCTACTCTTCTCAGAACTATTCAAAGCTTTTCCATCTAAGTTCATAAGGCAAGAGCTTAAAGCATTATTATAATTCTCCCACAACTCTTTTTTATTTATGATTCCTAACTTATAAAGAGCACGATATGAAAAAGCATCTGCCCCTCCCTCATGCACCCAAGCGGCCTTTGACTCGATATTATTAAACATTTGTCCATTCCAAAAATGAGCTGATTCATGTCCTAAAAACTTAACAATTTGTTTAAGATTAGTATTATTTTCTTTTCTCCAATCAGTCCCTTCAATGGTTAACTGAACCAGTCCAGGTAACGTCCCTCCAGAATATCCAGTCCCTATTCTCTCAGTAGGTTTATAATTAAAGTAAACAACAGGTTTAAAAGATAGCTTTTGTTGAGTACCTTTTGAGTAAACTGAAAATAGCTTTGGTAAAAACTCTCTCATTTTAACTATCACCCAAGGAGGTAAACCTGAATCAAGAATAGCCACAAAAGCTTCTGTCTCTAAGGGTTTAATATTGCCAAAGTAGACATAAGTGCCTTTATTGTTTTTATCATGCCACTTTAAGGTTCCTTGATTAATTTTCCCGTTAACAACAATACTTCCATTTTTTATTGGCTTTAAAGTTGCCATATTTGTCCATGGCATATGCTCATTGAAATTTAAGTTAATGCCATCATCACTGTTTGTTTTTTTTAACATCGGTTGTAATAATAGGTGTCCAGTATAAAAAAGAATTCCCCCGTCAGAAAAAGGCTGAAAAAATTCATAATCTTTGGGCGTGGTTTTATAATAAGGAGCAAACTCGACAATGATTTCATTAAATTTCTTTTTAGTTTTAGAATAAATGATTTCACTATTTTCATAATGCTCAATAACCAAATCAGTATCAAGAACTCTCCATTCTTTTTTTCTAAATTGATTTGTTTGTCTATAGAAATAAACACCTAAGACTTTTTCTGGTAAAGAATAAGTGACTCTCCAGTTCTCATTACTTATTGACTCAACTTTCATTTTAACTTGATTGGCAATTTCATGACTCTCCTCAAACTGAGAGGATGAGCAGCTTAGTAGAGAAATAAAAATCAGAGCTACAATTTTATCCATAAAACCTACAATATTATCCAAGATGGTAATCCATCATCTTTGCTAATTTAATTATTAATCTTTCTCGCCAGTCTAGCGTGAAAACAACTATCAAATCAAGCTCTCTTCAGTTAGTGTAGCTCCCATGAGAGAGAAAAAACTACAAGAAATTTTAAAACAGACTTTTGGCCACGACCAATTTAGATTTGATCAACTTCAAATCATAAATTCGGTACTAGATAAAAAAGATGTAATTGCCATTATGCCTACAGGTGGTGGAAAATCCATGTGTTTTCAGATACCTGCACTTTATAACGATGGTATTACACTTATAATCTCCCCCCTTATTTCGCTCATGCATGACCAAGTCAGTAATTTAAATCAAAACGGAGTTAAAGCTTGTTTCTTAAACTCATCCCAGGACTTTGAACAAAGATGTGAGGCGGAAGATGAAATTCTTGCTGGTAATACCAAACTAGTCTATATCTCACCGGAAGGAATTATCTCTGGTTCATTAGCAAATTTTTTAAGCCAGCTAGAGATTTCACTAATTGCAATTGATGAAGCCCATTGCGTTTCACAATGGGGTCATGAATTTAGAAAAGATTATATGCGGTTAGGTGAGCTTAAAGATCTTTTTCCACAGGTTCCTGTTTTAGCCCTAACAGCAACCGCTGATGCTAAAACACGCGCTGATATTGCTGATCAACTCAAAATGATTTCACCTAAAATATTCATCTCATCTTTCGATCGGCCAAATATTAAATATAAAATTACTGAACGAGAAAGTGAAATTAAGCAATTAAATAAGTTCATCAATACTCATCATAAAGCAGACACTGGAATTGTTTATTGTTTGTCTAGGCGAAAAGTAGATAAAACAACTCTCGACTTGCAAGAGTCTGGACACAACGCAATCGCATATCACGCAGGTCTAAGCGCCGAAAAAAGAAAATCTGCTCAAGAGGCTTTTAATACACAAGACTCAGTTATTATTGTCGCAACGATCGCTTTTGGTATGGGCATTGATCGTCCCGACGTCAGATTTGTGGCCCACTTGGATCTTCCCAAAAGTATTGAAAGCTATTATCAAGAAACTGGAAGAGCTGGTCGGGATGGTAAGCCCTCTAATGCGTGGATGGTTTATGGGCTACAAGATGTAATTAAGTTATCTCAAATGTTAGAAACCAC
>JABJPQ010000003.1 GCA_018663815.1 Halobacteriovoraceae bacterium
ACAATTTCATCAATGACAATTTGGGCTTCATGATCTGAATTGGCCGCAGACCATACCATGGGAACAATTCCTTGTGTATGATGGGTGCGCATGGTTTTGTCTTTTCTTTTGATATTGTCTTTAATTACAAAGTTTGCAAGGTTTAATATTTTATCTGTTGAGCGGTAATTATGTTCTAATTTAATAATTTCTGTTTCGGGGTAGAGTTTTTCAAAATTTAAAATATTTGTTATATCAGCACCCCGAAAGGCATAAATTGATTGGTCGTCATCACCGACAACACAAATATTATGGTGTTTACTGGTAAGAGCTTTTACCATTTCAAATTGAAGTGTGTTGGTATCTTGATATTCATCAATCATAATGTACTTATAGCGTTCAGAATATTTTTCAGCAATTTTTGGGTGTTCTTGAAAAAGTTTGACACATAAAAACAGGATATCATCAAAATCAACGGCATTATAAAAATGCAACTTATCTTGGTAGTAATGATAGACAAATTCAGTGGCATTATCATAGGCATCATCGGGATCATAGAACTCAGTATCTTTAAATTCATCAGCTGAGATACCACTATTTTTCAGTCGACCAATTTTGCTCATAATAGTTTTTTTATCAAAAGATTCTTTTTCTAATTTTATTTGTTTTAGACCCTCGCGTACAATGGCCATTTGGTCACCTTGATCGTAGATGGTGAAGTCTTTATTATAACCAATATGGTGAATATCTTCGCGCAAAATTCTTATGCCTAAGGAGTGATAGGTAGAGAGGGTGATGCCACGTTTTTTTCTAGTGCCTAAGAGTTTATTTACTCGTTCATGCATTTCCATTGCGGCTTTGTTAGTGAAACTAACGGCTAAAATATCTTTGGGCGGTATTCTTAGATTATCAATCATATGGCCAATACGGTAAGTAAGGGTTCTCGTTTTTCCGGAGCCTGCGCCAGCCAGAATAAGTACCGGGCCATTAATTGTTTCAGCTGCATGTTTTTGTTGGGGGTTTAAGCCACTAAGATCGATCATAGAATAGAACTATAATAAGCTAGTGAGAGCTAGTAAAGTTAATGTTTATGTAAATGATTTAAGTTCTTGAATTGTTAAACTTTGACAAAACGGGTCATCGTTAAATTGTTTTTGATTTTTTATAAGAAGATCAATTTTTTGCTCTCCAATTTTTAATTTAAGCTCAATGAGAAGGTCAAGCTTGTGGTGGGAGTTTAATAATTCACTTATGATGAGAAGATCTATATCACCACCTTTAGCTAAAGTATTTGTTCTGGAACCAAAAAGATAAGTGATTGCAGTTTTATCAAACTTTTTGACTGTTGCTAGAATTGATTCTATTTCAAATTGAGTTAATCTAATATTTACTTGCATAAGAAATAACTTTATCAATTGAGCGCAGTAAGGTTGGTGTAAACTTGAGAACATCTTGAAAAATAGTGTTGAGGTCATCTTCTTGATATTCATGGGCAATGAGATTTCTTAGCTCTCTTATTTTTATAAAATCATCTGCAGAGTCTATAATCTCTTTTTTTTCTGCTTGGTTAATGAGGTCTCTGATAGTTCCTTTTTCTTCTAGGTCAATAGACTCAAAAATACGAAATATTTTTTTTATGAGAATATCACTAGACCTAGCAAACCTTGATGTTAGTGTTTCTAGGATATCTAGTTCATCTATTGTATATTGATCAAAGCTTTTTGTTTGAATCTTTTGAGCTTTGGTAAAAGAGTGCTCAAGAGTTATCTTATATTTTTTAGCTTTATCGATTTCTTTTATTAATACCTGTTTGAGATTATGGTCCATTTGTGCCTTTTAATTACTGTAGCACAAGTGTAGCAAACTCATTGGTTTCGCGTCTAGGCTACACTTAGAAGTTTATGCCTAAATTGACAGAAATTATGGTCAAATACGGATTCAACAATAAAATATGTTTACCTAACTCTTTACTTGAAAATAAATATAGCTCAATGATTTTAGTTGGTTATGGCAGATATTAAAAAACTGAGTAATTTAAAGCATTATAATTAAACTATATAAAGGTAACGACCGACAAGATTAGTAGGGAACTTTATTGAGGATACTATGAAAAACTTAACTTCATTGATTAGCTTATTTATTCTTTCTTTCTTTGTTGGCTGCTCACCTGCGCCAGATAAAGCTAGTTTAAAAATTTCTATTGGTGCCAATGCGGGGGATTTTCCGGGTGGATTATTAGTTATGGGGATAAAAGCAGGGACTGGCCAAAAAATTATTCGAAAAGGTGTGGATGATTCTCTTGTACTTGATTTAGATGCTGGTCAATGGGATTTTATGGCCATCGGTTGGGATGGGGGAAATCATTTTGAAGGAAGTGCTTATTGTGCGCTTGCAATGGGAGTTGATGTTAGTGGTGCGAGTAAAGATTTACCTCTAAACGTTACGATTGGTGGATGTAGGGGGTCTGGCATCGCTGTGGACACATCGTTTGGAGCTGACAACCAATTTATGCCATTACAAATTCATACCTGTATGGATATTAAAAGACATATAGCAGATACAACTGAGGCTTTCCCAGCAGATCTATCTTGTGGTTCTAGCAATACATTTGAAATATTTGATGGTGGAGTTAAAGCCTTTAGAGTCGTGACTCCTATTATACTTGAAGATGGAAGTTCTCAGACTGGAATGCATAGTGCTTGTAAGAGCGTTACAGATGCTAAAGCTATTACTAATATTAAACTTCCGTATGGAAGTTTAGGTGCACATTTTATGTTACCGGTTAGAGTTAAGGCGTATGCGAGTGCTGCCGACTGTGAATCTAAAAAGTTACTACCTAGTAAGGTTTATGATTTTGACAAAGGGCTGGCAGAGTTTACACCAAATTTCGAGGGAGCCGCACTACCAAGTTCTGTAACAAGTATGATGAACGTTTTTGTTCATAGTGATATTTGCGTTGGAAACCAACTTACGAATACACCTTTTGCAGCAGGTAATGGTGCAAATAGTACTGGTCCAAAATTAATTTGTAGTAAAAATCAGTTTAATGCCATGAATGCTCAAATTTTAGCTGATTCGGATACTTCGTTTGTTTTAGGGGCGGATATTAATATTGCTGGGAATGTGACTGTGCCATCGGTGTTTAGTGGTAGTTTTGCTGGTGATGGGCATACTTTAAGTGGTGGAACAAGTCCGATTTTTTCAACTATTCAAACATCAACTACTAATAGGTCTAGAATTGATAGATTAGTATTAGATAATTTTAATATTTCTTCTACGTCTTCCCTTTCGTATAATTTAGGAATTTTGGCGAATAGCATCTTGGGTACTGCCGCTAGCATGGCACAAGAAATAGAGATTTCAGACATTACTCTTATGAGCACTTGCTCGGTTAATACAGC
>JABJPQ010000426.1 GCA_018663815.1 Halobacteriovoraceae bacterium
GAGATAAAACGATGCAAAAAGCACTTAACAAAGCTTTTATGTCTGCGGGAATAAACCTTCCAAGTTTTGGAACCATTCTCGTTACGATTGCGGATAAACACAAAGAAGAGACTCTCCCGATGTTACAACGTTTTCATGAGTGTGGATTCAAATTTTTAGCAACTCGTGGAACAGCTAAACTTTTACAAGAAAATGATCTCCCGGTTGATGAAGTTGTTAAAATTGGTCGAGCCGAAAAAGATCTTTTACACGATATTAAAGAGGGAAAAGTTCAATTAATTATCAACACCATCACCCGCGGAAAAAATGTTGAAAGTGATGGTTTTAAAATGAGAAGAGCAGCTGTTGAAAATGGTGTAATTTGCTTAACAAGTCTTGATACAACTAAAGCATTACTTGAGTCGATAGAAATCAATTCTCTAGGGGTACTTCCACTATGATATATAAGCAAATTATTCCAGCGCTAGATATTCAAGATGAGAAAAGTCTTCGGTTTCTGGTTGATGAACTTGCTAATGAAGCTGATATCGTAAAAGTTGGAATGGAGCTTTTTTATAGCCATGGCAAACTAGCACTGCAATTATTACAGGAAAGAGAACTTAAAATTTTCTTAGATCTTAAGTTGCATGATATTCCAAACACAGTGGGAAAAGCAGCAAAAACTCTGGCAAAAAGTGGTGTCGAGATTTTAAATGTTCACGCGGCCGGAGGAGTAGAGATGATGAAATGTGCGCTGGATAATTTTAAGACTGAAAATCCTAGCGGAAAATTAATTGGAGTAACCCAGCTAACAAGTACCTCTCAGTCTGTTATGAACACTCAACTTGGCATACCTGGTAATATTGATGACGTTGTCATCCGCTATGCTGAATCAGTTAGGACAGCTGGGCTTGACGGTGTTGTTTGCTCCGCTTTAGAAGTTAAAAGAATTAAAAGTCTTTTTGGAAGTGATTTTCTTTGTATTACTCCAGGTATTCGACCAAAAGGCTGTGCTAGTGACGATCAAAAAAGAATAATGACACCAACCCAAGCATTACAAGCTGGCTCTGACTACCTTGTGATTGGTCGAGCTATAACAAATGAAAAATCGCCTAAAATTGCATTTCAAAAAATCTTAAAGGATACTCAAAATGAACTCGATTGCTAAATCGTTACTAGATTCAAAAGCCGTACATATTCAGCCTATTGAAGAAAATTTCTTCACTTGGACCTCAGGTAAAAGATCTCCTATTTATTGCGATAATAGGCAGCTAATTTCTTATCCGGGATATAGAAACCAAATTATTAAAGAATTCACAAAATTAATAAAAGAACAGTATCCTCAAGTTGAGCTTATAGCTGGAACGGCTACGGCCGGAATCCCTTGGGCCGCATGGATTTCTCATGAGCTTAACCTCCCTCTCATCTACATTCGCTCAAAACCAAAAGGGCATGGCCTTAAATCTGCGATTGAAGGTCATATTACCAAGAATCAAAAAACAATCATAATTGAAGATCTTATCTCAACCGGTAAAAGTGCTATCGAGGCCGTAGCTCATGCAAAAGCTGACAGCTTAGACGTATTATCGGTATTAAGTATTTTTACTTATGGCTTTAAAGAAGCCGATTCAAACTTTAAAAATGCTAAGATTGTGAAGTCATCTCTTTGCACACTGGAGTCACTGCTAACTTACTCTCAAGAAAATCAATTACTCAGCTCAAGTGATGTAGAGACAGTAAACAATTGGAAAAATAATTTTAGATAAACGACTTTAGCTCAGATAAGTATTCTACATCGATTCTATGAGTAGACTCCTCTAGACTTACAAACCGCCCAACATTCCCGCGCTCTCTAAGTTTTAGGAATTCTTCTTTGGCACTTGAGTGGTCTATTATAAGATCCTGCTTAGAGTTTATCTGATGCATGATTACACTTTGTCGATACTCGAACTTTTCATTTCTAAAGCTACATGCCAATCCAATGACTGTATCAACTGCAGGAATAATCTCTGCAATTTTAGGTGCTAGGTATCCGCCTTGAGAATAGCCAATGACGGTAATGGGTTTTCGAATAATATCCATTTCTATTAGAAGTGATTTTATGTACTCAGCAGCAGCGTCGTAATCAATATAATAAACGCGAACCTTAGGATCAAAAAAATACCAAGCATACCTCATTTCAAAATGCTCTTTTTTTGCGTACGGAAGTAAAAATGGTGCGTTGGGAGCAATAATAATTGCATCATCTGGTAAAGCAGCTCTAAATTGATTATAGAGAAACTCTCCTGTTTGCATATACCCGTGTAATAATAAATAAACTCTTTTAGGGTTAACTGGAAAATGAGCTTCAACAGTGTGGGTGATCTTTAGGGGAATACTTGTAAAATGCTTTTTCATTTGTACCTAGACAGATTCCCAATTAATCATGTTCGGTAAACTCTGCCTCTATAATATTATCACCATCAACTTTTTTTGTCTTGGCAGAAGTATTTTCACTCCGAGCGCCAAATAGAGAGTCACCTGGGTTAAAAGAAGATTCTGTCGTAGAGGAACAAGTATAAACTCCACCTCGACCAAAGTTTTGAAAATTTAAATTGCCACTTTTCATTGCACGTTCGATCATCTTTTTGACCCATACAAGTAATAAATGACGAGTACCTGGCAAAACAAGTGCAAACCCTATAATGTCTGTCATAAAGCCAGGAGTTAAAAGTAAAAGTCCACCGGCAAACACCATTAAACCTTGGATGATATGATTACCTGGCAGGGCCCCTTTATTAACATCATTTTGAATTTTATTTAAAATACTTAGTCCTTGAGATTTAGCTAAGCTTGCCCCTAGTATTCCTGTGACAATAATAATTAAAAACGTATTTCCTCCACCAATTTGGGCTCCAATTTTGAAAAGTAAATAAATTTCAATTGCGGGTACAACAGTGAATAAAATAACGAGTAATCCAAACATATCTCTTCCTTAGCTATATCTTAACCGATATGAATAATATGGTTTCAAAAACCATAGAGTCAATAGCTGAGAAAGAAACTTTGTATCCTCTATGTACTTAATTATCCGATAACGAGCTAAGCCAAAACTCAAAACATAGAATTACAGCTACCAGCTCCTACTGGAATAATTGTATGAATATTAGAAAAGTCGTTAGGACTATTTTTATCAAATGCGTTAATAATTTCTGAATCATTACATTTTAATTTACCTATATCGATTAAACACTGAGCGCTTTCAATCTTATTTGGTATTAAAACTTTTGCTTTTTCTGCAACTAAAATATCTGCAAATGTAGCATATTCTCCATCCACCAGCCCAAGCTCAGTATCAAAGCCACCCTGAAGGTTCAGTTCTAAATGACAAACAGTCTGGCTTAGCACGGCCATGTTACAACTAACTAGTTTCTCACACACCTGCTCCCCCAGAGCTTCAGCAACATAAGTACTTCGATTTGCCTGAGCAGTGTCAGGGTCTCCATTATACTCGTTAAGAATATCCTGCAAGGGATTTCCCGTTTCTGTACCACAACCTGTAAATAAAAGTATCAGTAAAAACAGTCTACTCATTACTCTCCACCTCACTTAAAGGAAACATTTGAATTGAAACTTGATACACACATTGTTTATGCTTTTCCCGCTCTGATAGTGCCAAAACATCTTTTCTAAATTTTTGAATCATAAGTTTTAGTTCGGTAATACTTTCACCATCAAGTCCAACAGTTACACCTGAAATATCTCTCAGCTCTCGTTTAATATTATCGATTGAATCAGAAGCAAGCTTAAACATTTCTCGGTGATGATTTGCAATGGCCACTGAGCTTACTTCATCACCAGTCGTTACTAAATCTTGGGTTAAAACATACCTATTATCCCTACGTTTAATTAGTCCAAGTCTTAACAAAACATCAAGTGCAAGTTGAGCCTCACGAGTCGAAATACATGGTGTTAAAAGTTTTCCAATAGTATGGGCATCCAATTTAATTTTTTTGGTGGCTAACAACTCACGTATGGCCACAAAATACCACTTAGAATAATATTCAAACTGATCCCTACCTAGCGGATGAAGCCTTTGAAATATACTTGACTGCATAATTGCAATTGCATAAGTTTGTTTTTCTTTTGATGTCTTGGCTTGATTAAAGAGGACAATTTTTTTAAAGTATTCTTTTTCTTTTTTAGTAAATTTGAAGAAGATAGAAAATGTCTCAATTGATTTTAAAGATAAATTTCTTTTATTCTCCATAACGAGCTTTAAAAAATTTGGAGAACTATATCCACATTGTTTTGAAAAAAAACGATAAGAAAATGCGCAGTTTGTCTCTTTAAGCTGCGCATACTTATCTTTTAAAAAAAGTCTATAATTTGTATATGAGAATATTTTAATCATTTAATCTCAGGTACTCCTTCTCGCAATTCATATTGTTTCACTGAATTATCAGTAAAAACGTTAAGAATATCATTATAAATCATAATTTCTTTACTATACCTCCCACTAGAAACTTGGCCTAATTCCACTAAGTTTGTTTGTTCTAAACGAAGGACAATGATATCTTTTCCAGCTTCAAGTAAAATAATATTGCCTGTAACCGTGATTTTTTGATGATCATAGAAAACATCTAGATATCTTTGATCATCTAATAATAATGAATCAACTTTTAATGCATCAGATTGTGTAGAGACATCGAATAAAGAAATCTCCACCTGGGATCTCAAAATACCAACTCCTAATAAAAGATCCTTGCTTAATGGATGTAGGTAATGCGAAACACCTGGAATTTTCAGCTCTCCAATTAACTTTGGCTCACTTATTTCAGTTAAATCGAAAGTAAATAATGGATCCACTTGTCTAAAAGTAACTAAATAAGCTCTTTCTTGCATAAAGCGAGAAGAATAGATTCTCTCCCCCGCTGCAACTTCATCAATCTCGTTGACCTCAACTAGGTTTTGATCAAATACTTTTAAAGAACTTGAGTTTTCATTTTGAATAAACGCTGCAAGGTGATCATCATATTCTTTTATTGCAAACTTACCTGGGATTCTTCCTGTAAATGAACTCATGCTTAATTCTGTATCATCTTTCAGTAAAATAGTTTTATCAAAGTAGTAATTTTTTTTATAAAAATACTCAGCGTTGAGATCCAGGTGAATACTGTAATTCCCATAAAGAACTTTCCCCTTTTTTAGTTCCAGTTCATTTGCAGAAAGATTCATACGAAAAGTACTCAACAACATATTATCAGTGGATTCGTCAACATAATAAATATCTTCACAGTCACCAACAACATCATATGTCGCTTCATACAGAAAAAGTTCGCTTCCCCTTAGATAAGCTGCTTGAATATGGCCCAATCGTTTATCAAAAATTTCTTTAATGGATTTTTTATTTGAGACA
>JABJPQ010000002.1 GCA_018663815.1 Halobacteriovoraceae bacterium
ATTCAAAATGATCCCCTTAGTTATTAGGATAACCCACAAGTGTTGCTGTCATCTCTTCATATGACCTATCAACACCATCTTTATCAATATATTCTTTAATATCGACAAACCCTTGAATAAAAACTTCTTTGCCCTTTTTAAGATATAAATTACAGTCCTCTGCCTGCTTTCCCCAGACAACAACTTTAAGCCAATAAGGTTTTTGATTTACCGTCTGAGAAACAGCTACTGATAAATGACAGACTGCTTTTTGATTTTTTGTATACTTAAGAGTTGGATTTGATCCAAGCCTTCCAACATATAATTCTTTTTGTTTACCCATATTTGATCCTTACTGTTGTTAGTTAATGTTAAGCTTCTTTAATAAAAATTCACCGAGGCTTAGACTTTGTTTATTCTTAAGGTTGTGTTCCTCAAGCGCTCTTTCGACTTTTTCCATTTCAGTAAGAGAACTTTCTTGAATCTTCTCAACGTCTTTTTGAATCAGCTTAGCAATTGAATAAACAGCAATGTCTTTAAAAGTAATTTCAGTGCCATATTTTTTATTATTCACTCTCACCAATATTTCTTGAACGCTCTTAAGATCTTTTTCATCCTTACTTAAATCCACAAAAAACTTACTCTTATCCTTATTTAATTCATAAACACAAACTTCACCCTTAACCTTTCTTCCTCTTTTTTTCCCTTTCCTCTCTATTTTTTCTTCTTTTACTTCATCCATACTAACTACTCCCTACATATTTTATTCTTACCTTCGCCCACTTTAATTACTGAACATTTCATATTTACTAGCTATTATTGACCACTTTCTCGTAACTCGTGGAGAGGGGGTGGTCAAAAATGGCGTTGAGTAAATATATGTAATTAATCAGGAATTATCCTGTGGGCGAAGGTATGGTTGCGTATTGTTGCACTCATTGTTGCTTCTCCCTTAACGCCAAAAAGAACTTTTAAATCAAGTTCTCTACCCTTATGAAAGCACTTTGCAACAAGTAAGTTTGTCTCAGCATTCGATAAGTCACATTTTGAAATAAAGAAAAATTTTGATTGAGTTTTCTCTTCCATTTGTTCAAGATACGTTTGGTAGGTTTTAATTAACTTCGGTTTATTAGAAATATATAAACAATAATCGTACTGATAGCTATTTCCATACTTTGCATACTTATCCTTAACGCGCTTTTGAGACTTTTGAGTTAGCTCAAGCTCTATTGCAATGGTATACTCTGTATCGTCGCTAAGAATTTTCACAACAGCATCAGGATTAATATAGTTATCATTAACTTGATGATATAATTTTCCGTCAGTAACCTTTGAAAAACCCAACATCTCCTGAACCAGTTTTACAACAAGCAAATCGTGAGTTTGCTCTACGTCACATGGCTCAAAGGTTTTATCTGTACTTGAAAACTGAATACCCTTGTCAGTCAAAAAGACATACTTATTTCTTTTTGTGGTAAAAAAGCTTTTTACCATTCCAGATTTTTCTAAGTCACATATCTTTCGCTTTAACGTATAATAGCTAATCTCAAAGCTCAGAAACTGGTGCAGACTCTTAATATCGATTATCTTCCAGTTCGCAATGGTATTAATAACATCAGCGTAATTACTAATATTTCTGTAGACCTTATTCATCTAACCTCACAATAGACCTTTTAATTATTAGAGGTCTTGCTTTATTAGCATGGCTAGGCTTGATAACTTTGTTTATGTACCCATAGGTTTCAAAGTAGTTAAGGTTAGAATCAATGGTGTACTTGTCGATATATTTAACATTCATTAAATCAATTTGAGTTGGTTGTTGTCTTAATAGTACACATTGCCCTTGATTTAAATTCTTAATGATGTTTGGATGGACTATTAGCTCCTCTACAGCTCTTTGCGATCCTACGTTCATATTCTGACCATCCTCAACCCTTACAGTGTCCTTAGTTGATTCAATCGTTCCAATTGAATTACAAATATCCTCCGCAGACTTTTGCATTCTTTGTTTCATGATGAACCAATTTAAGGAGTTCTCTAGGATTTGCTGACACATTTCAGGATCAACCTTATTAACATCACTCGTTGTCTGAAATGCAGAGGTAACCTCAAGCTTAGCTCCTCTAGACTTATTTAATATGTGAATAAACTCATCTGTTACAAAAGATGATAGTTCATCAACATAAAGCCCTAGTGGATTTAAGCTGTCTTTATTCTTAGATGTGATAGTTTTATAAGTATTATAAACACTATGGTTAACATCTCCTAAGATTAGCTTTCCTATGGCGATTGCAGTTTCAGCATATCCCTGAACAGGTAGCCCAATATAAATACATTTTCCTGAGTTTCGTAAATCACTGAAGCCTTGGGCATCTTTTCCTTTTAGGATTGATCCAAAGTCTGAATCCGTGATATTTGAAAGCTTTGTTATTATTCCATCAATTTTATCAGGGTTAAGTTTATTAGGGTCTCCCTTTGGTAGTTTAGTTAACTCCTTGATCTTTTCTAAAATTGCCAAAAGAGTTACAGTAACACCATCTTGTTTAAGAATTTTAACAGCTAGCTTAATGGCCTGAAAGCTTTTCTCAGCATAATGCTCCTCACTCCAAGTAAATGCTTTAAAGATACGATTGGATATATGAGTATAGCTTCCTTCTTTTGCAGGGTTTAAAGATATTTTATTTTCTCCATGGTAGTGTTCGCAAAAAATACCATAATCCATTCTGTTTAATCGACATAGCTCAATAAATCTCTCCATAGATTCATTATCTGCTTTAGGATCAAGATAAATTACAGACTTGCCCTTTCTCATGTCATCAAACATTAATGTATCTAGTAGTACTGATTTACCTGAACCACTAGAGCCGACAACAACAGAGTGTTTTGTTTTGTCTAAATCCTCTCCTTTAATCATTTTTTTCTCAGTTATAGAATAGCCAATGTCATCAAAGCTTTGAGTTGTTTTTGCTACCTTTAAACCTTTTTTTTCAATCTTTTTAATTTTTTGAGTCTTGTTTTTAAAAACATATTTCTCAAATACAAGCTCAATCCCCTTTGTTAATAGTTTAATTCCCTCATAGACCAATATATTTATCAGCTCTATTATTGGTAAAAATACATCTTCTAATCCAAAATCACTCTCTTTACTTTTTTCTTTACTCATTTTTCATCCCCCAATGTTTCATAAGCGTGTTCATAAATTTCAAAAGAAGGGATATAATATGTCTTATCCCCCTTGTTCACATACCTCTCCTTTGATTGATATTTAATAATGTATTGTTCCTTAATTTTTCCTCGAAGCTTTTTTGGAAGCTTCTTTGATGGAGATTTGTAAACATCCCCTTGTGATAGTTTTGCATCAATTTTTAATTGACCTAGATCAATGCCTAAAGAATTTGGATCTAGTGGTTCTTTTTTTTCAAGTAAATGATTAAGTTTTTTATTTCTAGGATCATCTTCATATAATGAATAACCAACCAGTGCTGAAATACCGGCACCTACAATTCCAAAAACCGCTGCATTTGCACCTCGACTTTCCTCATCAGGACTTAAAAGATAACCTGTACTTGCACCAGCGAGTGCTCCACTAAGTGAGCTATAAACAATTGTCTTTCTTAATGTGGAACACGAATTTAACAAGCTGGTAGCAAGTAATAGGATTACTGTTCTTTTCATAAGCTCACCCCCTTTTGGAAAAATACATATACAGGCTTCCCAGAGTTAATAAGTGCAATTTGTAGGTTTTTATCAGCAGACTGTTTAATTTTAGAGTTAGCATTGTTTGCAATTCCCATAAGCCCTCCTAAAACTTTGTTTTTAGTGTTTGTTCTTGTACTCTCACCAAAAGGAGTAACAATCCTATCTTTTGCACCATCTAGAACTCCTGCAAAAAAAGAAGCAAAGCTGCTGGTTAAAAATTCCTTTTCTGATCCGTCATAAAATTGATCACTGATAATTCCTTCTGCTCCGTCCATATCCCAAAGTTGTGCTTCTACTTGATACTCCTTATCTGTAACAACTAAATCACATGCTCCAATTACCCTTTTGCCATAACTCAACCCTAGGCAACGCACTTCACTGTCTTCAAAAAACTCATTCTCATCTAGTTTAATAATTAAAGTCGTTGTTTTTCTATTTGTTGCAACGACTGAGTTAAGTAAGATCCCCTTAATCCTTGTTAAGCTTTTTAATTTATCCTGAGATTTTCTAACGATGAACATTTTCTCATTATTTAACAGCATTTTTTCTATCGCTTGATCACGATTTTTGATCTCATCTAAAAGAGAATTGATTTTAGAAGTACTCTTAATCTTTTTAGGTTTTCTCTTAACAATTCTTTTTAACTTGGTTTTAAAAAGTCATAGTGATAATCACCCATAGATAGGTCACTAAAACCAGCAAAGACATTAAAAGAAATAAATAGGCTCAAGTACTTCATAAAAGCTGCCCCTTTAGGTAAACCAGCTTTTGATCTATCCAAACAGGTGGGCCTTTTGAAATATATTTACTCTTTTTTACAACAAAACCATTAACGTTAAGATTTTTTACTGAAGTGTTCACAACAAGTAGCGATCGAGGACACTCAAATAGTTTGTAGTCCTTTTCTTTTTTTAAAAGCGAAAATAACTCACACCTTCTAGCTTGCTTGATCTCGATGTCCTTATTAGACATTGATTCATCGTATTTTAAATTAAAGTGGTACTTACCTCCTTTTTGAAAAACAATAAAATTCTTATCAATACCTTTTCTCTTAACTTCATAAACAAGGCTTTTTCCCTTGTTAAGCTCATAAATTTTAAAATCACCTCTCTCACCTCCTACATAATCATAAATCTTACTTGGAAACGTCACCGCGCTTAAGTGTGTCATGGATAAAAATACTGTAAAAATTTGATCTCTGAATATGTAATAGATCATAACTGATACCTTGAATCTAGCTTCATCCCTTTCACATCAAAGATTTTATACATATGATCAAACTTAGAGTTTCGCTCCAATGTAACTAGATATCTTCTGACCCCCTTAGAGTCTTTTAAAAACACATCACAGCTATAATTTGTAAGAAGCTTTATCAGGTGTATTTTATCCACATTAAACGTCGTTTTCTTAAGCTCTTTAATGACACTTTCGTTTACTAAGCTCTCACTAGGATTATTATTAATAATCTCCCTCATTCCGTATAAACAAGTCTCTAGGCTTGAGTACTTTGCTGGTTGACTATTTTTAAATTGAACATACATTCCTCCTATTAAAATAATTACATTCATGGCCACTGCTAAAATACAATATAGCTTTATAGGCCGTTTAAGACCCAATATTGCTTCTTGTATACTAAGAAGTGTTTCTGGTTGTTTTGATTTCATATTCATTTTTTAACCCTCCTTAATCGTTTGGGTTGTGAGCTTCGTACGTCTAGCCTTTTACTGTTTCGTCTATAACGAGTTTGTCTAAGCCCCTCATAGTCCTTTAGCTTAATTTTTGAAGGCTGCATGGAGCTTCTTTGAATGGAGTGTTGCGCTGTCGTGTTTGTTCTAGCTTGTTGATTATTATTGATACTTCGTCTTTTAGTAGTTGAACTTTGTGAACCACTTCCCAGTTTATTTGAACTCATATTATTTTTCTTAACCGCTGACAAATTTCCGCTTGGCTGACTTGAAATTGTTTTTACTTGAGAGGAGCTATCTTTTTTAAGATTATTCGTACTTAGTTTTGTTCCCCCATGCTTTGACAACTGTTGAGATGAACTTGCCAGAGTTTTCCAAGTATTATTTCCTTTCTTCTTTGATCCACTTAAAAGCTTTGATCCAAAACTTGCAGTACTTTTTGCAAACTGCATTTTTGGACCTAGAGTTCCACCAGTTGCTAGTAGTGCTCCAGTGTTAACTGTGTTTTTAGGAAGGCTCATCAACTTATTTGCTCCTATACTTGCAATGATTCCTCCTACTTGGCTCATACCAGAGCCATTAACAATCATCATCGCAATTAAAGGGGTAAATGCTATAAATAGAGTTAATAAAAAAAGAAGAACAGTACCTGTGGCACTTCCTCCTATGACTTGACCTGCAATATAACCCCGCTCGATTTCAGATCCAATCATGGATAAAATAAATACGAGAATATGTGGAACAATCAAGCACCAAATAAAGCTTAATATCGCACCTCTTAAGATATTTCCCATAGTAGGAAACAGATATAAAAGACAAGGAATCCCAATAAGCCCATATCCAAGATAATATACAAGTGAATAAACAAGTTTAATCAAAACCAGACACATTTGAGTTATAAAATAGACAACAGTTGTAAACCCATCATTTATAAATGAGTCAAACAGGTGATACTTTAAAAAGCTTATAGTACCTGTAAGTGCATTTTTGTTTTTATAAAATGATTTTTTTTCAACTTCTATTTTTTCAACTCTTTTGTTTAAATCAAATAAATCTAATAATAAAAGACTCGATTGCTTTTGCTGACTTAGCTTTTCATTTGCAATTTCAATTGAAGCAAAGATGGATGATTTATAAAAGATAGTGACACTGGTTAATATCAGAATTGATATGATAGTTCTTCTTACAAGATTAAACGTATCAATTCGATCAAAGTATTCAACAATACAAGCTAGTACAAAAATGCTTGGAAGAAGCCCCAAAAAAAACAGTCTATAATCCTCAATCAATCCATCAAGACTAAAACTTTGAATAAGAAGAAGATCTAGCAGAATATTACTCACTTAAACTTCCGTTATTCATAACCGATTGATCTTTTGTATCAACTCCAAGCCATTTTTTATAAAACTCCTCTCGTCTTAACTTTTCTGTCAGTTCCCCCTTTTTCAAACCAACTTGCATATTTTGGTATTCAATGTTGTCTCTTCTGATCTTTGTGAGAACCTTGGTACTCATGGCCGTGTTCATGGCCGTATTTTGAACGTGTTTACTCATATTGCCCTCACTTGCGCTTTGTAACTCTTGGTTGTGTGCTTCTTTCTCATCAGAAAATGAATTAGAGATTTTATCCAAATAACTTTGAGTGAACTTCTCAGCTTCAAACATATCCATGGCCATAAAATCAATATTACTTTTAAGACCTCTTAGATTGTTCTTAAGTCTTAACATCACTTGGTTAAGCCCTCTTAAATCCTTAGTTTTCATCTTTGAGACAATGGCAATATCATTTGCATGCTGTTCAATCCTCCTTGCAATAAAGTATCTTCGCATAGCTAAAAAATTGTATTTATCTATTTGATCACTTGTCTTTTTTGCAACTTCAAGAATTTTTAAAGTATTTGATACTGTACTTGCTGTATTAGAGACTAAAGATATTAAAATTGCTGTGTCACTGTCGGGAACAAAAAGCGTTGATGCTCTACTAGAAGAAATAAACAGTAATATTAAGGTAAAACTAATTTCCTTCATGGTGTAACCTCACAAAAGAATCAATCGTTTTTGCATTACTTAAAAAGTAACCTCTATTATCCGAATAAAATTTATAAAATAATTCATTTTGATCTTCTTCTGTATGAAAAAGCTCATACTCTAAAGGAGCCAGGAATATCCGAAGGATCTTTTTAAGTTTTGCATCTTGAGTCTTAAAATAACAATCAGAATAAGATCCTTTCTCATATTCAAGCTCTTTAATCTTTTGATTATCAAAATCAGAAACATCATGGTCATCAATATGATCTTGAGAGAAAAAGAACTTAAAATATGAGTTATTTGTTAAAGAAGTATAGAGCTGTCCATTTAAATTTGAAAAATCTTTAAAACCTTGCGCTATTGCAATTGCTAGCGCTCCACTTTTTCTTATTTCTCTAAACTTCTCATCAATATATTCCTCATGTCCCGCTAGAAAGCTCCAGGCCTCATCAAATACGAGTACCTTTTGAGCAACCTTAATATTTTTGTAATACTCTAAAACGTAAATAATTAAAGATGCAACCTGCGTTTTTGGAAAGTTTTCAATATTAACATATAAAAGATCTTTTTTAAGACTTACATCACTTGTTAAAAAATCTTTAATATCTTCAAAGTATAATGATATATTTAAAAAGCTATCTTCTAAGTACTCAAGTAAATCAAAAAAGGAATTTCCCTGATAAGAAAGTAAAAAATCTTTTATTTCTTTTAAAAGTTGAGCTGATCTCAGTTTATTAAAATCGGCTTTATCTACAACCGATAAAATAAACTCTCTTAGATAGTACGGACACTTAAAATCAAGTGGATTTATCTTACCTTCAAGGTTATACCCATCGTGATATAAGCATAGCTTTTGAAATGATCCCCCCTTGTCCAAAATAACCGCAGGGTGCTCAGGTAAAAGAGTGTGAACAATCTTATTTACCAGAACTGATTTTCCTCCACCCGTTGAGCCTGTCACAAGAATATTTCTATTTTTAAACTTGCGATCAAAAATATCTAAAAATATTTCAAAAAACCCTTGATCATAAAACGAGATTCCACTATCCATCAAATAAGATTGATCCAAAGGAATCAAATACTTTAAATGCGTTGTCTTGTTAGGAAGAGATCTATTTTTAAAACTTGGAGCAACCCCGGGAATTAACTCTTTAAAAATCTCACCAAGTCCAGACTTTAAACCCTTTAAACTATGTCCTTCAATAAAAGGTGTAATACCTAGTTGAGTAAGACTTAACATAAGCTTTTTAGTCACTTCGTTTAATTCTTTAAGTGAGTTCTCTTTTGGTAAAAAATAAAGCTCAAAATCAAAGATTGATTCTAATCCATGAGTTAGATTGTGAATTAACTCTTCTGCTTGCTCATAAGCACCTTCACTTTGAAAATCCCTTTTACTCTTAGTAAGTGATCCTTGATGTGCCGATCTAATTAGCTCAAGTTTTTTAAATGCTTTATCATTTGATATTTTTCTAAAACTTAAAACATGATCAACTCCCGAAAGAGCAGAACAGTAATCAACTAAAGACTCATCAAATCCTTTAACAGAAATAACTCTTTTATAACTGCCATTGTAGGTAAGATAATCATCATAAATCGCAAAATCACTGTAAATATCATTATCTCCAAAAAATGTTTGTAAAGGTGACTCACACGCATCGACTTCAAAGGATAGATTTTCGATATTTGAATTTGTGTTTAGATAGTTTTCACATCCTATATGGTAGAATTTATAAAACTTATCATCTTCAAGATTATTCAAACATCGATCAAGAGTTTGATACATGCTTGTTTGCTCTCTATTATCCATTTGATCAAGATCAATTGTGTATATCTTAAAAAAGCTTGAACGATTTCCCCTAGAACAAGTTAACTCATTTTCATCAACACTTACTATTGGAAACATATTAGCGTTCATCAAGTGCTCCAATAGATCCTGACCAATAATAGAGTCTTGTTGATCTTAAAAATCTAAAAAAGCTTTTTCCTACTTTTGCACTTACAAGTTTAAAAAGCAGTAATTGAACAATATTTATAAGCAAAGCTTTCATGCCTCCAATACCAATAAAAGATAAAAATAAGTAAGTTGATGCCAAAAAGACCAGCTCAACTCTATTTAAGTTTGCAAAAATCCTGGCCCTCCGATTCAGGAGGGTTGGATAGTTTGAATTTTTCATAAAATCCTCTAGCTAAAAGTTTGTGTTATCGTACTAATCATTTCTAATCCCACTCCAGCAAAAACTGAAAGACCAAGAACAGCTGCTGCTTTTTTTTGAAACTCATCTGGCCTAAAGAAAGATAAAGTTATAAAAGTAATCAATGCTGCTCCGGCCACTGCTCCAGTCAGTGGCATGAGATATGTGTTAGTAATGGTTTCAAAACCATTTTTAAGTTTAGTAAATGCGTATAGTTTTTGACTTCCAAAAAATCCCCATCCAAGGTAAGTCAAAACTATCATTTGTAATTTTTGAATATCGCTCATAAATTCCTCAATCAAAGTTATTGGTTATGGTGGAGACAACTCCTACACCAACTCCATCAAAAAATGTTTGAACCCCGCCTTTAGTAGCAATATATCCATCAGGCATTCTAGTACCCCAAGGAACCTTCTGTTGCCAAAGATCAAAATTCCAACCAGTAGTTGCAATAGGAATTTTTCTACGCCCTGCTTGTTGAAAAGCAATCAGTCCTGCATGATGAATAGGATCTATATTATGTCCTTCTGTGTGTGTAATTTTAAGACCAACAGCTTCTTGTCCAAGCAAAAAAGAGTTTACTCGTAAAATGGCAACACTCTCAGAGCCTGATTTTATGATGTTTAATTTATCTAGATTTACCAGCTTAAACTTAATGTATTGACCAATCGAAGAATCAATCATCTCAATAACTGCATTTCCACTTGAAACAAGTTTTGGAAGATCAAGTAAAGAATTATTAATATACACATTAAGAGTTTTAAATATCTGATCAAAGTTATGATACTTAAATCCAATACTATAAGGGGTAAAGGAATTCATATCAAATCTAGCATATACACCCCAGTTACCACCAGAGCAATTACGACAACTAGGAGGAGCAAATCTAAAATCCCCTTGTTGAACTGTTAATCGAACACCTGATTTTTTTTGAGGAGTTACGAGAAACTCAAGAGACGAGTTTCTTGAAATATTACCTAAGATATATTGTTTGTAACTAGGCCCACTAAAAATTTTTTTAGCTTTTGCAAATACACTTTCTTCTAACCTATTAGCTAGTTCATCTCCAGTTATATAGGAAAGAGTGATACTATCTCCCTTTGTAAATTGATGTTTAAGATAGTGCTTTTTAAGTTTATTCGTCATAACAAACCACTGACCTTCCTTATCGACTCCCTTGAGTTCTCTAAGGTACTTAAAGCGTCGAAGGTTGCTTACGAATTGCTCAACCTGCACTAGCTTTTGATCTTTAACAGTATATTTATCATCATAGATCTTTTTCAACACTTCATTAAAACCTTCACCCTTCTCACTTATGGCCACGTAGCTAAGTTCATTTTCAAGTGGAGTTGTTCTGTAAATCGCAACAGTCTTATTTTTTACAGATTTTAAAAGTGTTGAATACTTTATTCCAAGTTTTGGAATAAAAAAATCTTTAACCTCAGAGACTATAAACTCACCTCGCCTAAGATATGAATCAAGTATTAAATCTTTAGGTGGATTTGTTATTTTAACGTGAATATCTTCTCGCACACCTGCCTGAAAGACTTTTTTAATCTTTTCCGTGTGAAGTAGGATATATTCGTTTTTCTTAGGGTTGCGATAATAAAAGTTTAGCTCAAGGTTTTCAATACTCTCAAAGTTTCCTCCGCTAACTAGCTTAAGATTATTTTCAAGGTTTATGGTAATATCTTTAATTAAGCTAGGATTATACCTGTCAATTTCCATAACCTTTGAATGGTAATACTCTTTATCAATTTGCGGATAACTAACCATACTAAAATCACGTTGTTTGATTACACCCCAAGAAACCCCAGCAAATTTCCCGATTTTAGCAGCATTATTAAGGCTGTTTTCTTTCAAAAATAAATTTCCAACTCTATACTTAAAGTCAGGATCGTCTCTTCTAACCTTTGTATCGATTGTAAACTCAGAATTATTCTTATAAGAAAGCTTAATTGAGTAATCTTGTAAAAAGCTAATCTTTACATTAGGTATATCAGCAATATAGCGATCAGATCCATTGTTAAGCTCATCGTAATCACTAATAGTATCTCCATCAGAATCCATAGCTTTCAGTTTCAGACTAGGATCTTCTTGGGGCTCAGGTTTAATTTCTTGAGTACTAACCTCCGCATCTACCACCTCATCATCACTAGAATTTTTTGACTTAAATGAGCATGAAGACATACTCATTACCATTATAAATAAAAATAAATATTTCATTATATATTTCTCCCTTCTAGTATGAGCGATCTTCTTAGCGCTCCAGTGTAATCAATATCCAACTCTTCCTTAATGGCCTCAAGACTATCTCTGAGCCTTGGGCTTTCTTTGATTTCGTGAATTGGAATACATTCCAATAGTTCACATAAGTAAAAATAAATCTCTTGATCTAAACGTTTCATCTTCTCCCTCCGAGTTTAAAGTAGCGAACTACTTAATTTTGTAATTTGTGAGAGTGAACTTAGGTAAACAATGTAAAAAGTTCAAGAGAAATACATGTGATATCAAAAGGTTATGATTCATGAATAATAGCATCGTTATTCACAAAGCTATAACACCATAGAATTATGAAAAGTTATTCACGCATGAATTATTCACCATGAATAATGAATAGCTTAAAATGCGATTAAGAATATTTGACATTCTTAGTCGCTGAGTAATATGTATGATTAAAAATGTCTATAAAGGCTTTATTAATGACTGAAGAGCAACAGAAAGAAATTTCAAACTCAGTTCTCGCACACCAATGCGTTCGAGAGCTTAAGGGAAAATTTCCTAAGTATAGTTCTGCACAAATTGCTAAAGAAATTGGTATGAGCCAGCCTACTTTTAATCGAATTGAAAATGGCCAAACAAACCCTAGCCTTAATAGTATTAGTAAGCTTTTATCAGCTATTGGTAAATCCCATAAAATTTCAGCAGCGATTGAGATTGCAAACCCAAGTTTAGCCTCTACCTTAAAAGAAAATTTATCACATAATTTAGAAACACCTCTCATTGGTGGTGAACTAGCAAAATATTTTACAATTTCAGAATATAGAAACATATTACTCTTAGCACTTACACGCTCAGGAACAACTAAGGACGAGGTACAAGGTGAGTACGGCAACGCTGGCATTAAAAACCTTGAAGAAATGCTTAAATCGACTCTTTTGCATGAAACAAGAGGTATTATTAGAGCTAATGAGAACAAAGTTACCTTTGACCAAGACACCTTAAGAGACTCGCTTGTAGACTGCATTGCAAAAAAATATGATGCTGAGAAATTTGGAAATAATGAAAATTGGCTTTCTTTTCAAACAGAATCAGTGAACAAATCCAAAGCAATGAGCCTTATCCGCTCAAAATTACAAAGAGTTTATAAAGAAATTAAAGAGGAAATTCTCTACTCGCCAGATTATTATGGTAATGATAAAGTTTTTGTGGGTATGGTAGCAGATTCTTTGCTTAAAGATTCTATAATTTCAAAGGAGGCAAATTAATGAAAAAATTACTTTTTACAATTCTTTCATCTTTTGTAATTGCCTCTAGTTCATATGCAGATCAAAATTTCAAAATCGAACAGTTTAAGCTTGTTGAAGCTAGCTTATTTGATGGTAGAAAAATAA
>JABJPQ010000001.1 GCA_018663815.1 Halobacteriovoraceae bacterium
ATTTTTACGGAAAATTTAGAGATGATGTTGTATATGTGGGTGACCACCAAGGAGTTGAGTGGAATAAAATCACAAGTAGTATCGACGAGGTAATTAAATTAACAACAAATAACCCAAGGTACCTACATCCATTATTGAAAGGAATCTTACTCCATTACTTTATAGGATACATACATCCATTCTTTGATGGGAATGGCAGAACGGCCAGAACACTATTCTACTACAAAACAATTAAGAATAATTTAAAGTTTGTTGAATTATTATCAGTATCAGCAAACCTAAAAGAGCATGGAAAAAGATATGAAAGATCATTTGATCAGGTAAAAAGTAACGATCTAGACATTACATACTTCATAGACTTTTGCTTGGACTCTTTAATTCATGCAGTTAATAGGGTTGAGAAAAAAGTAAATTACTTAATTGATATATCTTGTTTACAAGAAAAGCATAAACTCAAAGGTAATCAAATATCTCTGTTACAAAGAATGGCCCTTCACAAGTTTGTCTCAGTTTCAATTAATTCATATGCAGCTGAAATAGGAAAATCCCGAGAGATCGCTCGTAGAGAGTTAAAAATGTTGTTAACCCTTGAATTTTTAATAGAAAAAAAAGTTGGAAAAAAATTTGTTTATTATATTAATAGCCCTAAGCTCAAAGTGAGTGTCAAAAAGGAGCTTGAACTCCGAAAGACTGGCACCTAAGTCACTAGGTAAACCTTGGCTTCCAAGCTTTAGCTACTTCTGGCTTCGGAGTTTAGATAGAAGAAGCCCATTTCTAACCCATTTCGGCTTTTTTTATATATATCTGATTCCTCTGATTTTAAAAGTATCTTAGTTTATTATATTTTCTAATTCATCATTAATTCTTCTTTGACTATTTCTCAAAAGAATTGATTTAATTCTCTTAACTCTTTCCCCGATTGATAACTCACTTTTCTGAATCAGAACATCATTCATCTGAAGGATTTTATACGGGGGGAGATCGTACTTTTCACTAAAATTACTATAAGAGGTAATTGAGGAGCAAATTGAAGATGGAGTCATATAATCCGAAGTATTATTGGTTAACTCAATATCCCCAGCGTAGGTTTTGTAATTAAAGCCTTTCTTCTCATAACGGACTAAGCAACCTAGAGCACCAACTCTGTGTTGAGCATAGTTCGAGGTTCCTAAACTACCGTTTCTAATGTTCTCTTTCGTATTTTCAATAAGAATTTTTAGATTCTCTATTCTTTGATCTCTAGCTCCCTGTTCTTGTTGTTCTTGTTGTTGTTGTTGTTGTTGTTGATTGTTATTAGGGTAATAAGCGTTAGCAGAAAGCGAAGCGAGTATTATATATGATAAAAGTATTTTCTTCATTCTTTCTCCAAATTGGTTAATTTCTAAGTAATTTTAGTTACTCTTATTTTCTCACAACTTAACTTCAGTTTAGGCTAGTTGTTTAATTAACTTTATCTTTTTTATCCTTTAAAACATTATAGGCACATGCAGTCCAATTTTCTCCAGAAACCATTTTTAAATTTGCACCTTGTTGACAGCTTCCTTGTTGTCCAGATTGTGAAAGCCTATCACACTCATCCTCTTGGTAACTGAAATCAGCACTAACAAAGTCTACCTTACTATCTATTTCGTACTTATCTCCAAGGTAAGACTTAAGGGCTTTTAGAGCTCTTTGAGGACTAGATTTTTCCGCTCCACAATCATAATCTCGTTTCGCAAAAGTATTAAGAGATGTAAAAATCATGAGTCCAATTAATAATGTTTTCATTTTTAAGTCCTTATGAATATTGCTCACTTGAGCATAAATTAGGAGAGGTTTATAATAATAATTTTAACTTAAGGCACTCTACACAGGGGTAACGCGCCACGCAACAGCATTGTAATTATTACTGTTTCAGCCAAGTTCTAAACTCGTCCTTGGCCGAATTTACATTCGTGTTAGAACCAACAAATACGGAGAGATGCGACGTTTGCGACGATCCCTCCACTTCAAAGCCTTGTTAACTAACCTGATCTAAGTTTTCCCTCATCAAATTTTTTAATAATTCTTTATTTTCATCCGTCAAAAAAGATTTCTCTATTAAGCTAAACATTTTTGGGAAAAATTTTTTATATCTTTTAATAGTTACATCGACATAACTTTCCTTCAGCCCCATATTTAAAGCCAAAGAAATCCAATCATCTTTTTTTAGTTTATTCTTCTTACCATTAATCGCCAAAGCCGTTTGTTCTATATCTTCAGGCAATAAAATTTTCGTAGAGAGTAAATCATAGCAAGGTGATAATTGATATTTCATAGTTTTTTTATTTAAAATTAAAGAGAAATTTTTTAAGTGCATATCCGCATTTCCGATCAAAAAATTATAAAAATTTAAATCAAAGAAAAGTGACAGATTGGTAACTTTATCTTCACAATGACTCTTTATAATTTTTGAGCATTTCTCAATGGAACTTTTATATTTGTCAGCTGTTGGCTTATCCATTAATTGACAAAAATCTTCCTGATAATGCTTAGTCGATCCTTTTCTATCAAATCGTTTAATAATAAAAGCAAGTTCTCCGCTACGCAAAGGAATCAAAGCACAACCTGGAACTTCAAAGCCAGCTAACTTTGCCATTCGCATACAAAGATGTTCTATTTCAGGCATATTTGGATAATCATCACTAGGTGGCTTTAAAATAAAGCTGCCATCAAAATCCACGATGGTAAGACGTCCTGAACTCGCCCCCTCTCCTTTAGCAATCTCTAGAGACAATTTCTTCTGAACTCCAGTGACATTTATTCTCGCATTAGTTTGTTCTTTGGCCATAGTTTCTAAATCATCCATACCAAGGTCAAGTTGAGATTGATACTTACCATCTCCAAATATTCTCTTAGCTTCAATTGGGCGAAATAATTCTGCTTTAATAGATTCGTTTTTTTTATCTTTTGGGTCTACTAAAGATTCATAACTGATTAGACATTTGTCTGTTGTATATTTAGTTTTGATTAGAGATGTTTGACCTGCATATTCTACTAAATTTTTAAACTTAGAAATCTTATCCTGTCCTTCACCTACTATATGAGTCGCTCCGATAGTGCTCTGGCACATATTCAGTAACAAACCCATTCGATCGTTGTTTTTCAATTTCCAATTTTTAACAGCATGGCCTAGGAGCCATCCCTCAGGAATAAGCCCATCAAAAAAACCATGTAAATAAGCTTGCCGATATATTTTTACACTTTTAGGTAAAGTTAGGCTTACGCCCTCACTGTTACTCGAAGCTATATATTCGTCTGTATATTCAAAAATATAGTCGCCATCATTGGATTCACCAATGGTTCCAACAAAATTATTATGTAAATATACCTTCCCGCTTCTACTCATCTATTTTCTCCTCTTGTATCATTCGAGGAACCATTTCAGCTCCCAAATAATCTAGAACCTGGAGAATCTTTGCAAATTGTAATTTATCGTCGCCAGTTTCTAATCGTTTAAAAAATGAAATTCCAACTCCTACCCTTAGACTGAACTCTTCCTGTGTAAGGCCAGCCTCTTTTCTTCGCTTCCGTATAAATTGTGAAAGCTCGGATGATTGAGTCATAATTTCTTTTTCAGTACGTCTTTTACTTACTTTCTTATCCATTTTTATTACTCATTTTAATGTTTATTTTGATACTATAATTGACATTATACACACTTTAGTACCTTTTTAAATACTAACCTTATCTATTAGTATCTAAATAGATCTAAAATAGGTTTGTGCGTGGTTTTAGTATCAAAATTAAGCTAAATCCAGATTTGAATACAGTATAAACAAATTATCAAGATGTGTGTATCCAGGGGACACCCTAAAGTGGCATAAGCGGTAGAGTTCTAAACTCGTCCTCAAACTCACTTGGGCTTTTTTGTTTCTACAAATTTTTTAATATTTTGAGCATAAAAAAACGGGTCAATTTAATACTGACCCGTTCTCTATACTAGGGGGATATAAAATAGGATCCGTCACGGAAGTTTTAAAAGCAGTAAATATTGTTTAAGTAAATCCCTGGAACTTCAATAGAGTCATATCTATTTCGATATCTATGGTGAAACTCCACTTTGCTTGGTTTATTTGCCTCGCTCCAAAGGCCACCCATTGCCTGATTATACACATAAATATTTTCAGGTACTGAGCCATGAAGTGCGTAGCGAATACTATAAAAAAGAAGACCACTGTATCCTGAATCAGTGCAGATTTTACGTGCACCATTTTCTGCAACACTCAAGAAGTTTATTTTAGCATCAACATAAACTTCAGTATCCTTATTATTTTGACTCCACATCTGATCGGGGGAAGCAACTAAAAAGTAAGCACTTTGAGAATACAAGTTTGTTGTAGGAGTAATTTGTGTTGCTAGTTGATTTTCAAAAATGGAATGAAAGAATTCATCTTTAATTATTTCTCCACTTTTATAATGTGAGCTTGTTGTCCCATAGCAAGTTAAGGAATTTAAGTAAGAGGATTCAGACTTTACTCGGTAATGTGTGCTTAAAACAACATTATAATCAAACATGCTACCTAACATTGTATTTTCCACCAAATTACCGTGAAGCACTGGAACTATAGTTGTTTTAAAAATATCAGGGTCATCAGGTGAGTCATGGCGGGCATAAATATTAGATGTCCTCCTACTAGTGGGTGTATTAATTAATTCAAATTGAGTTTTGTTTAAATCATAAAACCCCATAATAGAACATAGCTTGCTAGCTTTATCGTTTGAATCAACTTCAAATCTTACTCCATCAAAACTGAGGGGCTGATCAGACTCGAAAACCACAGAATCATCTATTTCTTTATATGTAATCGAAATATTACTTGATTCAAATAGCCCTGCGACTTCATCCAGCTGGATTTGTCCAGTCGTTAAGATATTAAACATATCTGGTTTGTTACAGCCAACTAGGCTTAGTAAAATTGTTCCTGTAATTAATAATTTTTTCATAAACTTAATCCTTTTTTTGAATGCTCACACCTTCAAGCGCCGCGTTATTTAATATATAAAACATTTAACACGGCATTGCGCTTAGCGCTATGCGCGGAGCTCTTTATGTGTTTACTGGTAGAAAACAGGGAAAAGTTACAGTGAAAGTAAGTTTATAAGGGGCTATGGCTTATATAGATTCAAAAATAGATTCAAATTTTCTTTCGAATCGCTCTAGTTGCTTCATCCTAAGCAGGGGGTGGGTGGAGGTATAGTCTTGGTATTGAAACATTATTGTGCATTCTATAAGGAAATCTATTTTCAGCCTAGATGAGCATGTGCCACTTTCCTCTTCTGTAAGTTGCATTGTTTCAAAAAGCTGATTTTGAGCAGTAACAATCTCATTTATAATTTTATTACTGATGCTATTGGCAATGACTTTGTCTGAGTCACTTTCAAGTAACTCAATCCATGCCAAAGTTTTTTTAACGGTTCGATCAAGTCTTTTAATAAGTCGATCCTCATCTGGCTGTAAATCTTTAGAGATATCACGTAAGCCCATAAGCGTACGATAACAGTACTTGCTTTCAAATAAAGATGGGTCCCCTTTCTCACGCATATACTTTTGTTCTTCATAGTTGTAAAAATCTGATTCTAAATCTACTTTTCTAGCGAGGCATTTCTTTGCATTTCTACTCTTTAGAATACGGTTAAAGGATTTGGATAGCTTGTCTTTATCAAACTTAAAGGAATAATAATCTCGAACTCTATGAAAAATGAGATTTAGACGGTTTTTAAGTTCATTTTTAAAAGTAGTACATTTTCGAGCCACAATATTTATTTTTTGACCTTCATCTACATGAGATACGATTGAGAGGATCTCTCCTTTAGGAGTTACACGAAAATCATCAAGATATGTATCATTATGGAGCTTAAACTTAGCCTGAAATAAACCAAGGTTACTATTATAATTATATCTTTGTGCAGAATAACGATCATTTAATCTATTAAATAATTTAAAATCTTCATCAAAAGTATATACATCATGCTCAGATCTATATTTAGGGTTTTTAAAGCTGTATTCTTGGCAAGCCCATGTTTTTAGTGTTTTAATATTTGCCAAATCCGCTTCTGAGTTAAATATCGACTCGTAGTCGCTAACTATTTCTATTCTTTCTTCAAGGAAATTTTGAGTCGCTATCTCATTTTCTAGCAAAGTTAACTTAGATGAAATTGAGCTAAGATCCCACTCTTTTTTCATTAAACCTAAGTACTCGTGAAGAACTAAAGCTTTTTTAATTAAATAAGAATCTATTTGAGAAAAGCATTTACGATCTAATTCAATAATATTCACTTGATATTTATTGATGGCACATTTGAATTCAAATGAGTTATGTAATTCGAATTTCTGCTTTCGAAGGCCCTGGCCATGGGAATCATTATTAAACAAATATCCATTTATTTCAGCAGTATCTAGCTTTTCTTTAAATTGTAAAAAGTCGAAGTCCCCTTTAAAAATACTTTGTCCGTAATTAGTAATGTCTGAATGTAATTGCCTTCCAATTAACGCGAATTCAATTGAATCAGGATCTCCGCCATGAGATCCGGTTCCATATTCTTTAGCCATAAAGGAATCTTGTAAATATCTTAGTTCTTCCTCTTCTTTAATAATATCTAAGGGTGCCTTGCTTTTCTTTGCTTCAAAAATATCTAAGGGTGTCTTGGGTTTCTCTTTTTTTATCAAAATAAAATCAATTTTTTCAAATAAAGGGTTCATTTCTGCATGAGCAGAATTAAAAAAACTTAAAACAAGTATCAAATTTAAGATTATAAACTTCACGCTTTACTCCCACCTTTTTTATTGCAAGGGAAGAGGTAAGTTCCTAACTGGTAGACTTCTTTTCTTTCACCATCTTCAAGATAGATACAAAGATCATTTAAAAAACTTTCAATCATTTTTTTGGCAACGCCCATCTTTTCTGGAGCAATCGCCATTGTCATACCTTGCATACTTCTTCTATCGTGTTCCACATTTTCAACAGCGGTCTTTGCCATTTCAAGCATTTCACATTGATATTTTTTTAGTCCTTCATTAGTAAGATTTTTATTTGAAGTCGTAATATACTCTTGGGTTTTTATATACTTCCCATCCAGTAGTTTTAACAATTTTGTAGAAACAAGCCTTTCTAGTGCATCAATAATTAGTTCTTCATCAACCCCAAGCTTCCCTGAAATCCATTTCGGGTCGGATTCAAAATCACTCACAAACGTAAGCTCCATAATGGCATAGTGATACCATTTGGAAATGATTTCATAATTATCAATTGAAAAGGGTTCAAACTCAGTTTCTTCAATAACATCTTCTTTTTCAGCAAGTGCGAGAGCAACAGATTTTACAAATTGTTGTTGCTCGATACGTTTAAAATTTAGAGCAGAAGACATTTTAACTGCAAGGGGAATACTTGGAGTTTTGAACCCATTCAATATTTGAGAAATACTTCCTGGGCTAACATTTAAATCTCTAGCAAATGCACGCATAGAATAGAGAGGATTTTTATCTTGCTTCCTGGTTAAATAGGTTTTTAAAGTTAAAATGTAGTCTTCCATATTTAGTTCTAGCTCACAATGGCGGGGTTCTTTAGCAACAATTCTCTCATTATTTATGAGCTGTTTCATTCTCATTGCAGCGATTACCGGCTCTGACTAAATTTTAGACACTAATAAAGTACTGAAATAATGGAAAGACAGATCTTCAAAACTTTTAAGTGGCTCTACTACTCGTTACCTGTTTCCTATAAAATACTTGTGATTATCTCACACCCCATTCCCTAATCGCAATATCTTTGATAAACCTACCCCCATGAAAAAAATCTTAATTCTACAAATGCGCCCAGAGTGTGAAACAGCAAACGCTGAGTTCGAAGCTATTTTGAAAAAAGGTCAAATTGGTCACGATCAAGTGGAGCGAATTCGGGTGGAACAGCTGCAAGTTAAGGAAATTGACCTTAATAAATATTGCGCGATTATTGCAGGAGGAAGTCCTTTTGATATCTCAACACCTACCGCAGAGAAAACTTATATCCAAAAAGAAGTTGAAGCTTTCTTTCAAAAATTATTTGAAAAATTAATACCTGCAGACTTTCCTTTCTTCGGAGCCTGTTCAGGTAACGGCCTGTTAGGAAGTTATTGTGGAGTAAATATATCTTCAAGATACTCTGAACCAATTGGCCCAGTAGAAGTCAGCCTTACAGAAGCCGGCACGCAGGATGATCTACTTAAGGGACTTCCAATTAAGTTTACAACACTAGCTGGCCATAAGGAAGCTTGTGATGAACTTCCCAAAGAAGCGACCTTATTAATTACATCCATTCCTTGTCCTGTGCAGATGTTTCGTCTTAAGAGTAATATTTACGCCACTCAATTTCATCCGGAAGCAGACGAAGAACAATTTAGTCTAAGAGTTGATATTTATAAAGATTATGGCTACTTTCGTCCTGAAGAGAGTGCCAAAATAAAATCAATTCTTAAGGATGTTGAAGTTCCTGAGTCTAATGAAATTTTAAGGCGATTTGTTGCAAAATATAAAAGCTTTAGTCAGTAACATCTTATAAAAATAATAAAATAC
>JABJPQ010000684.1 GCA_018663815.1 Halobacteriovoraceae bacterium
AAGAACCAAAGTATTTCTCATGTTCAAGTATTTTAGCTATTACTTTATTTTCATTCCATAAAATTAGTTCATCCCCAATTTCAATTGGAAGGTTAGGGTTATCTAATACCTCATCATGAATTTGAGCTAGTATAGGGCGATCACCAATCCAGTCAATGCTGATTCCAAGAATTTTTGATGTTCTATCTGATGATGTTAACCTGAAATGAGAGTCGTTAAATTGAGATGCAATCTTTACTAATTCATAGAAAAATAAAGAGTCTGTTTTAGAGTTTACAACCCTCGTCTTATGGATATTTCTTAAATCATCTAAGTTAATTCCATATTTATCTTTTTTAAATTGAAGTGGACCATAATCAGACTCGATTAATTTAAGAAGTTGTTCAAAGTCATGTTCTTTTTCTTCAATGCTTAGTGCAAATCCAGAAGCAGATAAAATAAGACAAATTAATAGTGTTAGGCTTTTCATTACTGTTTTCTCCCCAAAGTGAGACAAAGAAGTATTAATTATTTGACTTTATGTCAACGGACTGTTTTAAAAGTTCCAAATAATGGAGCTTTTGAGGAGAGCAGGTTGAATGTAAGTAATAATGTGCAGCTAGAGGATGTTATTCCTAAAATAAAGCAATTACTCAAGGGGAGAGGTCTATCTTATTCAGATGTGGCCATTGCTCTTAGTTTATCAGAATCAAGTGTAAAAAAACTGTTTATGGGCAGTGATATTTCTCTTTCAAGAGTATTAAAGATATGTGAACTCTTAGAAATTGATTTGATAGATGTATTAGCAGATATTAAAGAGAGTCCGCTTCAAAAATTTAAATTTACCAAAGATCAAGAGGACTTACTCTACACAAATGATTCATGTTTTAATCTATATTGGATGCTTGTTATTGAAGAGATAAAGTTATTTGAAATTAAATCCCAATTTGGTGTCGATAATAAATACCTTTATCCACTACTCAGAGAACTGGATAGGCTGGACCTGATTAAATGGATAAATGATGAAAATATAAAAACACCGGCCATGGATTTAATTCTTTGGGAAAACTCAGGGAAATTGGTTCATAAACTAAAAAGGACTTGGCCGCAAAGAGTATTTGATAAAGCGATCAAAAACGAAAAGAATGATGATTACAAATTAGGCATTAGGTATTTAAAACTTTCTAATTCAAGCTATAAAGAATTTAATGAATCCCTAGAGGATTTAATCTTAGAGTTTGGAAAACGATCAGTACGAGAGATGAGGCATAGTGGGAGAGAAAATCTAAAACCAGTAAGTTTCGCTTTTAGTTTGATCCCAGAAAGTTATGTTAGTGAACTATAAAGTAATAATAGCACATAATCCTACAAGATTGCTTCAAGAAACTGATGTGATAGAATACATAGATGAGATATCTATTAATATTTTTTCTTGTTTTTGTATTTTCATGTGCCAAGGAAGAAGAGAGTGGTATGACAACGTCATCAACTCCAGATTATTCAAAGTTAACAGCAGATTGCTTCAGCCCATATGCTACGACACCAATAATTGGTCCTGGGAATGCCTTTTTTACTGTTGATAATGGTAATGATAAAAGGTCGTCAACATGGGGAGATCCTCATGTTTTAAAAATTGGAAGCCAGTTCATAATGTACGCATCTTCACTTCCCAATGATAGGACAGACGATACGATTGAACATATAGCTGTCTACCGTCTAACTTCGAGTAATGGGATTAATTGGACTTTAAGCCCGACAACTCCAGTACTTGAAAGGACTGGTGCTGCAACCTGGGATGCGGATGGGGTTGAAACTCCATCTGTTGTTTATTATAAAAATGAATACCACATGTTCTATACTTCATACCCAAGTGATTATAGTGATTCAAAAACATATCGTGTTGGTCATGCAAAATCTACAGATGGAATTTCATGGACGAGAGAAACGGCAGTGTCACCTCTAATAGCTCCAACTGATCCAAATAATGCTTCAATTCTTCTTACATTTAATCAATGGGTCACAGCTGAACCTGGGGCCGTTGTTTTTAATGATAAAATCTACCTTTATTATGCTGCAACAGGTTCTAACTTAGAAGCAAACTCTACCGCAGAAGTAATTGGATTAATAACTTATGATGGGACAACCTGGAGTGCACAAAAAGAAGTTATGCGTCCTAGTCAAGCTGTCTATCCTAGGTTAACAAGCCCATATTATAAAGGTTTTTCAACACCTGCGGCTACGGTCATTAACAATCAAGTTCATTTATTTACAACTGCTGTTATTCAAAAAGATGACCAAGGTATTGGTTATAAACATACAAAAATTCACCATGCTTACTCTGTTAATGGTGAAGACAATTGGGTTCAAGATACATCCGCGATAACGGACATATTGGATTTAAGCTGGCATTCGTTTGACATCATAAGTCCAACAGCTTTACTTGATGGTAAGAAAGTTTACCTTTGGCATGGTGGAAATGATGGAAACTTGACTGGTTTAGGAATAGGATTAATAACCTGTAACTTATAATGCTTCAATTTAAGTCACATGAATTTTAAAACTAGATTTCTTGTTTTGTGTCGCTTTCTAATGATATGGTATTGAGGGAAATCAAATAGTTTGGAGTTAAGGGTATGAAGTTAATAAGCTTGCTGTCTGTTTTATTAATCTTTTTTGTGAAAAATTCTGACGCAAAAAAAGATATGTTCAATCCCATTGCTACAATAAATGCTACTACTGTTGATAAAGGAAAGTTCTCTTTTGCCAGAGCTCCATTGGGTAATCTTAATACAACGTTTCTCGCTAGCTCTTTAAACTACGGCCTGTTCGATCGATTTGAAATTGGAACAGCCCCAATTTTTTACTTGTCCAGTGAGCACAAGGGTAATTATAATTTAAAAGCTCTTGTATATGATGGAGATATTACGAAGTGGAGTTTTAGCGCTGGAAGCTTGATTTTTGAAACGGAAATCGAAAATAATGGTGAAATTGAAAATCCAGATGTTGAAATGAGTATCGTTCAGCTAGCTGTTAACATCCATGTTCCAGACTCTCTATTTACAGTTGGACTTTCGGCAGGACGATCTTGTGGGCAGATAGATTCTAAAAACGTTTATGTGAAAATATACTCTTTTCGCTGTAAGGATGAAACAGGGTTTGATTTACAGTATCAGTATAATGATGATTTGTGGATTACTCTTGGACAGGGAAGGAACAGAGAAGCTGGAATTACTCCATATGAAAGTATAGTCAATGGTTATGGAGCCGCAGTTACTTTGTTTCGAAAAGCTAAGTTGATTTCGAGACCTTCCCTTGGTTATTATGTATCAGAAAATGGTGAAAACATGTTTTTGATGACAACGACTTTTTATGAAAACTAGTAACAATCGGTAATCTGAATGCTCTGAAAATGTTCGAAAATATCGCAAGCGGCTCCACTTAAACTCCTCAATATCAAGTCGAAGTAATCAAAGTAGTTTCGGGAGGGAGAGTTGAATCACTATTTTATGATAGAGACTGAAAGGTAAGTTTTTATAATATTTTGCTTGAATGATAACGTTACCTCAATCAAGTTTGGTGCATAATGCACCTTTTACTTTCTAAGGTTCCCTCTTTATATTGTAGTCAATAATTTCAAGACTAGGAGTAGGGATGAAACTTTTTCTTTTTTTAACACTTTTTACAGTTACTGCACACGCTCAATATATGTGTGAAGATATTCCTTATTTAAAGGAAAAACTTCATCAACTTAAAAGAGACTGTAATACTGGCAATGAAAATAATGAGGTGATTTGTCGTTCTTCTTCTGGGGTTTCATCTTCTGTCGCTGAAGCGATAGAGAAGTGTAGAGT
>JABJPQ010000482.1 GCA_018663815.1 Halobacteriovoraceae bacterium
AAATATTGTTTGGGCATCCGATGGTGTTGAAGCTATGCAAAAACTAAGTAATCAAGAGTTTGATCTTATTATTACTGATCTTATTTTGCCTAAACGTGATGGTATTACTTTTCTAGACACTTTAAGAAAGATTCCAAGGTATTTTAATCAGAAGGTTATTGTTGTGTCTGGCTGTTTAACGGCCGATCTCACTTTAAAGTGTGTTAAAAGAGATGTTAAGCATATTATTGTAAAACCTTTTACGGCCAGACAGATCCTTTTAAAGTCAATAGGTGTTATTAGGGCTGAAACCAATACGACAAAAGTCGTAGATCTCATTATCGAAAAGATGGCCAGAAGGTTTTTACTCAAGAATATCGATTCCCAAAAATCAATTATTGATGAGGAAACTGGGCAGTTTGATAATTTGGTTTTTGGCAAGCTTCCGGATGACTTTAAAAAATAATGAGTTAATTGTCTGTTTTTACTATATTATCACATCTAGTTATTATAAAATACATATATAATAATAAGCTAAGTTATACTATTACTAGCTTTACAATAAGTTAAAGCCTGTTATTATATTCCAAAGGGAATAAGTAGATGTTGAGCGTTGCTAAAAGTCAAAATTTAGAAAACAACTATTTTTGTGAAAATGAAATTTTTCTTTTATCTCGTAATACTAAACACATAAGTAAAATCAGTGAGGTATTTTCAAAAAAAGGTATCACAACAACTTCTATTAATGTGACAAAGCTACCAAAGTCAAAATTTAAAAAATCTATATTGCTTATTTGTAAGGATATTTATGGGAAACTTGAACAAAAAATATTTCAAGAGAAATTAAAGCCATGTCACTTCATCTATACTTATGCTGAAGGCTCAAATGCTAGCATCAATTGTGACCTCACGGATGGGCACTTAACTTTTCCAATCGAAACAGCTGATATTGATAACCTCATAAACGTTTGTCGTGATAAAAGTCAGTATGAAGTAAAGGTTAAGACGTTGGAGGATATTCGAGTAAACCTAGAAAAAATTGGTTCCTTAGGTCAATATACCGGTTCATTAATCCATGATTTGAATAATTACAATACAGTTTGTAGTACTTCCTTTAGTGGGATCCGCTTATTAAATAATAAAAGTATTAATAATGATCGCCTGTCTTTCTTTGTTGAAAAAGGATTAAAAGGAAGCCAGATGATTAATGGTTTATCCAAGAGGTATCAAAAGTTTCTGCGAGCTAATAATGACGAGACGGATCCTATTGAAATATACAGCCTTAGCGATGCGGTGGAGGAATGTCTGGGGTTTGTAACTCTTGATCTAATAAAATATCAAATTACTTACAAAACTGAGATATCCAAAAAAATTAAGATAGGTGGGGATAGCATAGTATTAATACAGGCTTTAATGAACTTAATAAAAAACTCAATTTATGCAATAAAAGATTTTGAAGCCAGATGGATTAGCATCAAGATTAAAAAAGATAAGGAGTGCTTAAGATTGATTGTGATAGATTCTGGCGGCGGAATTTCAGACCAAGATCAAAGAAAGATATTTGATCCTTTGTTTACAACTAAGCCCGTTGGTGAAGGTACAGGTTTTGGTTTGAACTATTCAAAGTTAACACTCCAAAAACTTGGTTATGATCTTAAGTATATTGGGAAAGCTCACACTGCATTTTCTATTAACATTCCGCTTGATAAAATAAAGTGATTTTAGCTTGTGTGAATATGGTATGTATTATTCTCTTGAGATTTTTCTAAAATAACATTGCTACCAAATAGGGCTTTCAATTCAACTTCTAAGACTTTTGCATAAACATTATTAAGCTCGTTAAAGGTGGAGTTAAAGTTGAATTTTGCGAGATGGTTTTCAGTATTAGCAGCAATATTTAAACCATAAGATGATTGCAGAAATTTCTTTATATTGTTTAAGTTCATATCTTGATCACCATAGACTTTAATCTTTGCTATGGCCTTAAACAGATCCTCTTGGGTCAATGAATATAACTTATTTATAAATTCAAAATTATATTTAAGGTTTGAAAAGCAAAGATACTGAGGTTGCATTTTAAGTTGTTTGTAAATTTTAGGATTATAAGAATTATAGATTTCAGTTAAAATTAAATAAACAGTTTTTGCAGAAAAAACTCCATCTTTAATAAATTCAGGAGAGATGTCCTTAGAGTAAAAAAAAGATTTTTTTAAA
>JABJPQ010000277.1 GCA_018663815.1 Halobacteriovoraceae bacterium
AACACCAAGGAGCCGATACTATGAATGAAAGTGATTTTCGCAAATATATTATTTCAAAACTTCCTTTACTTGAAATGCGTGAGGATTTCCTTGACCGTGCCGTTAACGAAGGTTTCTCAGGTGGTGAAAAAAAGAAAAATGAAATACTGCAAATGCTTATATTAAACCCCAAACTAGCACTTTTAGACGAGACCGACTCAGGACTTGATATTGATGCTCTTAAGACAGTCTCTCAAGGTGTGAATTCTTTAAAGTCAAAATATAATGCCGTTGTCCTGATCACTCATTATCAACGTTTACTGGATTATATCCAACCTGATTTTGTTCATGTTTTGTACAAAGGAAAGATTATTAAGTCTGGTGACCAAAGCCTAGCACTTGAATTAGAAAAAAAAGGTTACGACTGGTTAATACAGGATCTACAATAATGAAAAATATCTCCCACTACCAAAATGAAATAGGTAAATCAGCTAAGACTTTTAAGGGTTTAGCTACCTTACAAAAGAAAGGCTTAGAGCGACTAGAAAAGTTAGAAATTCCGACACGAAAAAACGAAGACTGGAAATATACTAATCTTGCTCCGATGTTAGAAAATAACTATCAATTCAAAGTAAATCAAACAACAGCTTTTCCAAAAGACTATATCAGCCTAGATGAAAATTTTGATCATTTTTACTTTTTAGATGGAGTTTTACAAAACGATATTTCAGATAAAACGACAGTAACAGCGTCAGCATTACATGAATTAAGTGAGAATCAAGTCCAACATTTTTCACAGGATAAACATTACTTTAAAAACGACTTCAGTCACGTGCTAAACCAAGCAGCTCTTAGTAATGGGTATTTATTTAAAGTGAAAAAAAATGACCAATGCACCAAGCCTGTTATATGCCACTACTACTTTTCTACTCCAAACTCTCATATTAATATCACTAACTATTATCAGTGTGATGAAAACTCACAGTTAAACATCCTTGAGATTTTCCATTCGCGGGATCCCTTATATATCAATCTCTCAAACAATGTCTTTTTAGAACAAACTGCAAGATTCTATCAGACGACAATACAAGATTGTCACCAAGACTCCTTATATTTGCAAAATACAAACACTCAAGTCAGAGCTGACGCTCACTTTGAAAATGTTCATCTTACTATAGGTGCAAAAGTAAGTCGCACAAATCTCTACACGGACTTACAACAAGAAGGTGCTGGCGCTCAAATTCATGGTCTCTACTCATTACAAGGTGATCAACATAACGATACCATGAGCTATACCAAACATAGCGCCCCACATACTCACAGCAACCAATTGTATAAAGGTATTTTAAAAGATAACTCAAAAGGGATATTTACGGGCAGAGTTCGAGTGCAAAAAGAAGCGCAACAAATTACGGCCGGGCAATTAAATAAAAACCTTCTTTTAAGTCCCAAAGCACATACCTACTCTAGGCCACAACTAGAAATATTTGCTGATGACGTCAAATGTACCCATGGTTCCACCACAGGACAACTTAGCCATGATCAACTTTTTTACTTTCAAGCGAGGGGAATTAGCAAAGACAAAGCAATGTTAATTTTAGCAAATGCTTTTTCTAATGATGTACTTTTTAAAATTACAAATCGTATTGTGCGTGATTTTTCACTTAAGTACCTTGCGCAAAAAAAGGTTACCGCTCATGATTAACGTTAAAATGATCAGAGATCAGTTTCCTCAAGTCAGTGAAACGTATACTGATAATAAACCAATTTACTATCTTGATAGTGCTGCCACAAACCTTACCCACGTAAATGTTGTAAAAGCCTTGGATACTTATTACCTAAAAGAATGTGCCAATGTTCACCGAGGCATTCACACCCTAAGTGAGGTTTCAACTGATAAGTTTGAACACACAAGAAGTTTACTCCATAAATTTTTTAATAGCGCCAAACGAGAAGAAATTATTCTCACCAAAGGTACCACGGATTCCATTAATTTAGTGGCTAGAGCATGGGGCGATGAAAATATAAAAGAAGGTGATGAAATACTCATTAGTCACATGGAGCATCACTCTAATATTGTTCCGTGGCAAATGCTTTGTGAGCGAACCGGAGCGGTCTTAAAAGTGATTCCCATCAATGATGCCGGTGAAATTATTTATGAAAAATATTTAGAACTCCTCAACCCCAAAACAAAAATGGTTAGTGTTGTCTATGTCTCAAATACGCTAGGGACTATTAATCCAATTGCTCAGATGATTGATGATGCGAAGAAATTTGATGCTGTTTTTATGGTTGATGCTGCTCAAGCGACAGCTCACCTAGCAATAGATGTCCAGCAGCTTGACTGTGACTTCATGGCACTATCAGCACATAAAATGTTTGGCCCTACTGGAGCTGGTGCTCTCTATGGCAAAGAAAAACTATTAAATGAAATGCCACCACTATTTGGTGGTGGAGATATGATTGATAAAGTTACATTTGAAAAAACAACCTATAATACTATCCCCCATAAGTTTGAAGCCGGAACCCCAAGTATTGCCAGCATTATTGCATGGGCCCCAGCGATAGAATTTATCAATGAAACGGGGTTAGAAAATATTGCTCAATATGAACATGAACTCCTAACCTATGCCACTGAGAAACTAAGCTCAATCAAAGAGTTAACGATTATCGGTCAAGCTGCAAAAAAAACCTCGGTTATCTCATTTACATTAAAAGGTATTCACGCCCACGATATTGCAACTTTAGCCAATCAATACCAAATTGCAATCAGAACAGGTCATCATTGTACTCAACCGTTGCTGCAAAGACTAAATGTAGCCGCAACAGCAAGAGCATCTTTTAGTATTTACAATACAAAAGAAGAAATTGATCACCTCTACAATGCTTTAATAAAAATTATAAATATGTTCTCGTAACTAGGAAGAAATATGGAAATACTTATACAGCCAACACCAAATCCAAATGCTTTAAAGTTTATTCTTGAAACAGATGTTAAAAAGGATGGTAAAACATCTTTTAAAAACCCAAACCAAGCCAAGGATGTTCCCCTTGCTGCTGCACTTTTTGACCTTCGCGGAGTGGACCAAATTCACTTTTTTCAAAACGTTATCACTGTTTCTAAATTTACTTTTGAGCCATGGGATAGTCTTGAACCATCGATAAAAACTCAAATTGAATCTCTTATTTCAGCTCACGATTCAAATTTTATAGATCACGATCCAGAAATTGAACGTAGAAAAAACCTTAGTGCAGAGTTGACAAAAATCGAGGCAATACTTGATCAAAGAATTCGGCCGGGGCTTCAAGGTGACGGTGGTGATCTAAGAGCGCTTAGTTATCATGATAATGTATTGCTAGTACAATACCAGGGGGCGTGTGGAACATGTCCAAGTGCTACAACAGGCACACTCGATGCCATCAGGGGCATATTACAAGATGAATTTGATCCTGAGATTGAAGTTTATATTGCACCTGAAATGTAAATGAGTAAAATAAGGACATGGGTTTAATACTTTTATTAATAGGGCTCAGTGTCTCAATTTATCGTCCGGACTTTAAAGACGTTCACTCCTACTCCGTATTTGCAGAATCACCAAATATTTCTTACACCCTAACCAATAAAGATACCGACAATAATGAATTAGATAAATTAATTTATGAGCCAAATGTACACTCTTTTACTGGTATTGCTGTATCAAATGATTATGGAACACTGTCTTTATCGGCTCAAAATATTGATCAAGAGAAATCTCATATTGATTCTTCCACTTTATTTG
>JABJPQ010000197.1 GCA_018663815.1 Halobacteriovoraceae bacterium
AAAAATTAGATCAACTAGGGCGCGACATTGCTCCCTTGTATGATATGGTACAATCGAGTCCATTACTCTTTAATAATACTGATGAGGGCGATTGGCTCTCATCAACCAAGTCTACAGAGTTAAAGCCAAGTCCTCTCATGCATAAGATATTATCTAAATTTGAACTCTCTATGAAGTTTGAACTACAACCGTTGAGTACCAATAGTAGCCCGGAAGAAGTTAAAGCTTACTTTTCAAAGTATGAACAAACAATCGATCAGCTTATAGATAATGAAAAAAAATTTAATGAATTATCAAAAACAACCAAAGTTGAATTAAACAAAGAAATGAAACGTCTCAATCAAGCTGCTAACTATATTTGTAATGAGCAAGGGAAAAATCTTCATAACTATCCATCTCTCGTTGAGAAAACGATGGAAGAAATATTTGAGCATAATAATTCTAAACAACAAGTCGCAGCGACTCAAGCGGCCTATTGCCATTTATTAAATACTAAACCTTTGATAGAAGATGGGCTTAGTGTTGCCTCCATAGCTGGCTTTGCCATGTTGGGAGTTGGATTTGGTTTACAATTTATCCCAGGGGTTGGGACAGTTGCAGGTGGTATGGTTTTATCTGCGAGTACGGCCTTGCTGGCAGGAGGGGGAGGAATGTTAACGGGAGTTGGAATTAAGGATACGATTGATAGTCAAAGTAAATTGAACCGTGAAATTGGTCTACATTCAGCAGATTTAAACGATTACCAAAACGTAATTATTGCAAAAGAAATAAGAAATACGAATGTTGTGATGTCAGTTGTTGATACGGCTTTGGTTCCCGTGGATCTGGCAGCCTATCGTATTTTGAAAAATAAAACACCTAACCTACCTGCTGAGACAATTGTTAAAAATACGGATCGTAGAGTTGAACATCGTGGCAAAAATACTAATAGGCAAGGAGCTAGACGATTTGATGATGCTTTAAGGAGTACGGTTGATCAAGTAGAAAATGAGCTCGGTAAAGTTAAAAAATTAAAGTTATTATTAAAATACAATAAAGCTGAATATAATCTCAACCCACGAGATAAAATATACTTAGCTGCCATGGCCGATATGCTAGAGCAGGAGCTGAAAAAAAATAAAGGTTTAAAAGGAAAAAAACTTAAAAAAAAAGTTCAAAAAGAGTTAGATAAAATAATTAATAAATGCAATGGAGTTAAGGGGATATGATTAAGAAAATTAGCTTTGTATTAGTAATCGTTTTTTCATCTTATAGTTATAGTTGTGATTATACGAATTTAACAGCTAAAAAACGGTATGAAGAAAGAGAGCAAGTGTATTTGAATATGGATAATCCAGGAGTTCGTCTTGCTTGGAAAGATATGAAGAAAAAAAATAAAAAATATTTAATTGGTACAGTGGATAAAGTTATAAAAAATTATGAAAAATCCTTATGTGAAAGTTTTGATTCTCCTGAATTTGAAAAAAATAATCCTGGTGTGAAAATCAAAATACAAAAGATGGACTTTAAAGGTTATTTGCTCACATGTCTTAAGAATTGCAAGGGATTCGATTTGCAATCTCATATCGCTAGAGTTGAAGCCCCTGTATTCCCACCAGATAAAGAGGTACCCACAAAATCAGTTGATAAGTTTAAGCTAATCATGGCCAGTGCAAATAATTATCAAGAAGGATATGTCAAAGCGAGAATACTTGATGAGTATCCAAATTATAATAGTAAAGATTCATTAAGTGATTTTATTCAAAAGGAATTAAAACTGGCCATTAATAGTGCAACAGATAATAAGAGCGTGGATTTAAACGACAAAATTTTTCAAGATAATTTAAGCCAAAGTATTGTTGCTACTCGTGCGGAAAATCTGGAACAAGTAAACCCAAAGTTTAAAAAATTGATTAAAGCGCTAGATGTACTCATGGAAATCCCATTTACAGGTTCGAACAATTTTGAGGAAGAATTAAAACTGGCCATAAGTGATGAACATGTAAATGCAGCAAACAGAGGAAAGCATGTAGTATCAGCACAATCAGGAGATGATTTAACATTAGTATTAAAACAAAATGGAAAAATGGTTAAAGTCGTCGGGGCAGATGCAAAAGGCTTAGGCGTTTTAAATATGATGACACGGCTTGAAGGCTTTATTGAGTTTTCTAAGGATGGAAAAACAATTGAGAGTATGCAGGATGTCTTAAATATATCAAAGGGGGCCATTGCTAAGGCCGATGAACGCATGGAAGCCAGTATGAAAAATTATCAAGAAACAATGGAACACACACTTGCTAATTCCCAACCAGGTAAGAGCATTGATAAAGTGATAAAAGAAGCAAATGATATCTATATTGATAAGCAAAAAAAGAACCCTCTTCTTATGGAAATGAGAGCTGGTGCAATTAACCCTTGTGGACAGTCTACCAAATGTGTTATGGATAGAGTGACCACCATTCACAATACACTTAAAAAAATGGAAGATTATGGCGTTAAAGGCCACTTTGGTGATAGTTGCTTGGGGACTGAGTATTGGGCCAGAAAATACGGTGCAAAACCTTTATTTACTGCAAAAGAAAAGAAGAAAAAATGAATGAATTAAAAGAAAAATTGACCACCGAAATTGAAGAAGCTGACTGGGATATGTTAAGTATTCACCATGAAAATGGTGCTGTTTTTATTGTGGCTGATCCCCTTAGCCTTGTTGATGCCGCTGTCGCTATTGTTAAAGATAAAACGGATTTTGTGAAAGTTTGGCTTGATAACGGTGAGCTGGCCAGGCCCTCAGAGAAATTTGTGGTAGAATTTTCTAAGAAAAAATATGAAAAGATGTGTACTTTTATCATTATACAACCTTATGTTTTGATAAAACTCCATAAAGAGGAAAAGCTAAACTAATCCGTGCTTTTTAGCGACTTTATCAAAGTATTGCATATTAATTTTAGCGAACTCTCTTTTTTCAACGTAATTTCCGGGGTGAAAACTTTTTTTGAAACCGTAGGCCACTATATCTTTTGAACGCTTCATTGGTATTTTAAAGTTATCCGCCGCTAATCGATATTCATTTGTTACAGTAGAATTTGAAACAAGGCGGTTGTCAGTACAAATTGTTGTGGCCATTCGGTTATCCATCATGTCTTTAAACTTATGTTCTCGAATCGATTTTATCGCAGGGTTAGTTTGCATATTACTAGTGAGGCAGACTTCAATGACACAGCGTTGATCTGCAATGAAGGAAGATAAGTCTTGGATGTATTTATTTTTATCTTTTATTTCAGGTGCGAGGATACGATTGGGCATGAATAACGAGTAACCATGGCCGATTCGATCAGCATGGCATTCAGTTATTGCTTCAAAAATACTCTCAGCTCCATAGGCTTCTCCCGCATGTACGGTTTTATGCATAAAGTTTTTATGAGCGAATGCATAGACATCCTTAAATCGACCAGCTGGAAAACCTTCCTCTTGACCTGCGAGGTCAATTCCGACAATTGGAATGCTTTTATTGTCTCTTAACTCAACACTGGCCCGAACCATCTCCATTGCAGCAAAATGAACGACATCGGTAGGATCTGTGTAGTTCATAACATCAAATAAGTTTGTGTAATAGGGGGAGTAATTTTTAGGACCAAAGTTTCTCATGGCACATGCGATGATACCATAATGAAACTCAGGTTTATGGTGAATCTTAACTTCATCAGAGTTATTGTACTGAGTTTTGGCTTTATTTAATCCCTTGTTAGCGGCACTTAAAATAGATTCAAATGTTAATGACTTTTTTTTATCGATTAAGAGTTGGGGGGCAAACCTAACTTCAATATAATTAACACCCTCTTGTTGATTATCAACTGCAAGTTCATATGCAATTTGTTCTATATTTTCAAGGTCTCGTAGTACGGCACATGTATATTGAAAGCCTTTTAAATACTCACCCAAGTTCGAATAGCTTTTTTTAAATACGTTTTCTTTTAAGCCTTCCTCAGTAAAAGAGGGAAGTTCTAGTTTCATTTTCTTGGCCATCTCAATCAGAGAGTTGATACGTAGACTGCCATCAAGATGAAGATGAAGATCACTTTTGGGCATTTCGAATAAAAAATCATCTGTGTATTTCACTTTTGTTCCTTAGGCTTAAACTTGAAGGTTTTCATTCTCGTTATAAACTCCGAAATGTCACCTTTTTCTTTAGCAAAACATACTCGAAAGTATCCAGGTTCTTGAAATGACATATCTTGGCCGGCCGTAAAATTGATTTTAAGCTCATTTAAAAAATAATTAAATAAATCTTGTTCGTCTGCAAAATTTTGGCAATATGAGCTTAGATTAAGGATAATAAATAAACCTGCGTCATAAGAGAGAAAGCTAAACTGTGGAAGCTCGTTACGGATTTTAGCAACTACTGATGCAAGTCTTTTTTGGTTTTCACATATAAGTGTATCGAGAAAATGTGTATCTGAGAGAATATTAGCCACTAAAAGCTGAGTCTGAGTTGAAACGGGGTGAAAATAACTCACGTTTTTAAGACTTTCTGTTAACTGCATATCAGGTGAGAGATAAAATCCAACTTTCAATCCTGCTAATGCAAAATCTTTGGCCATACCATATAAAAAGTGTGCTTTGACATTTGCATCAATGGCCAATTGGTATAAAGATTGATGGGAGGCTTTAGTGTGTGAAGACAGAGCATATACTTCATCACATATTAATTCTAGATCATTCTTTAGACAGAAATCGATTAATTTTTGGCCAAAGGTATAGGATAATTTTTCTCCGGTAGGATTATGCGGATGAGTGATTAAAACGGCCTTGATTTTTTCTGGATGGGGGTGGTTTTGGTAAGTCGTTATGAATGAGCTTATTTCATGCTCAAATTTATTTGATGTTTTTAACGGTACTTTTAAAAACTCACATCCAAAACGTTTGGTGAAGTCATGTTCGAAGCCAGTATAGTAAGGTGCTGCAATCATAATGATATCATTTTGATCAAATAAAGAAAAACTAAGACTCTCACAGATGCAACTTAAGCCAGATTGGATAATGATATTTTCAGCCTGCACATTTTTTAGATTTAAATAATTTTCAAAAAAAATGGCCACGGTCTTTCTAACTTCTTCCAGGCCATATAATGTATTATATTGAATGTGTTCAGCACAAAGATTTACGTTTTGATTAATTTTGGGAATAATGAGATCATTAAGGAGGTGATTTTCAGCAATACCAAAGTTCAAAATCCCTAGTGGGTTTTGTTTCGAAAAAGGATCTTCGCTCCATTTTTGATGCCCTAACATAATTGCACTTGGAGCTGATTGCAGCTTTAACGCTCTGTCAGAAATACTCACGTATCGAGCCTATTTTCTTTTAGTTTTGTCATGACTTGAAACAACTCCATTCCTTGATGTACTGAACTTGATGGACATCGATTAATGATTATTCCGTCTTCTTGTGCTAGGACAGTTGATTTTGCTGAATCAATGGGGTTACTAGGGTCTAGATCTTTAAGATTATAAAAACTTGCTAAAATATCACCTTTGAGAAATTTTTGACCGGGTTGAAAGTGATAATCAACCAGACCTCCTTTAAGGGAGTAAATTGTTTTATAGTTATCGAGATGACAAGAGTGAGATGATATTTTGTCGGGCGTGCCTGCTAATAGGCCTTTGTATTTTAAGTAATTAATAATACTCTCAACGTCTTTCGCAGCATTTTTCATACAAAATGTTTCTTCAGAACCAAATTCAAGTGTGAATGATTCAATATCTAGGGTGATGTCTTTACCCACTTTGGATAATGCATTTCTTAGGTGAATCCATGGCATAAATGCCGCTTCATCCATAGCACCATCAAAGCTTTCTGGGATAATTAAGATATGTTTAAATTTTAAATAATGAGAAACATCTGTTTCATATTCAGCACTGTATAAGTATCTTGTTGCGACAGGACCAGTGTGTAGATCTAGTATACCATCTGCTTTAGCTGCAATTTGCTGTAATAAAAGATTTAGTTTATTGTTTTCTGATAGTGTTCGTTTGGAAGTGAGAGTTTGCTGATGGTTTTTAAAGATGTTGGATAGCTCTTTTTTAAAAAGAGATTTAATTGTTCCCCACTCTTGATCTTTATGATTATTAGCAAATTGATCGATGTCATACTTGGAGGCTTGTATAATATCAATATAATTTCTATTCCAATTATGACCTGTTACTGGGTTATAACGGCCATAGGTGTATGTTCCGTGTTTATTATTTGTGGCGTATGGATTAGCGAGCGGAATAAAAGTAATGCTACCTTTTAGCTCAGTTGTATTGAGATATTCCATCAGCTGTAAAATAACAGCGTTTCCTTGTAGTTCAGCTCCGTGGACAGAAGCTTGAATATGAACATGTTTGCCAGAGCCCCCCGTTACTGTATAGGTGTTAAGGCTAAGCTCTTCCCCTGTTGCAAGTTCTTTTACAGGGTAGTTATTGATTGTCCACTTCATATTATATCATCCAGTCAAAAGAATTCTTGGGTGGTCTTGGAATCATAAGGTCCCCACCGAAGTAGACAACTTCACCGGCCAGACCATGACAAAGAAAAAATGGCATTGATTCCGTGAAACCATAGGCTCCCGTTTGATGAAATTGAATCCAGTCTCCAATCTCAATATCTTGGGGGAGATCGAACGTTCCCAAATTATCAAGTGCGGTGCAAAGAGGACCGTGCACTTGATAGGGTTTTGTTTTTTGTTGGGATAGCTTAAAGCTATTGGCCGGAAAAGCCTGGTTAACGAGAGCGACCCTTGCAATATGGTTGATTCCACCTTCACAAACCAATATATCCTTGCCGCGACTATTTTTTTTATCGATAATTTTTGTAAAATAAGTTCCACACTCACCAACGATGTAGCGACCAAGTTCCATCCATATTTTATTTAATTGATATTTCTTTTTAAGTTTGACTAAAATTTTATGTACGTCGCTAAAAAGAATAGGTTTCTCATTTTCTGTGTAAGGGATACCTAATCCTCCACCTAAATCTAATATATCAAGTTTTACTTGTAATGATTTGGCCAAAATTTGTAGTTCATTAATTATTTTGGTCCAAATAATTTCTAATTGAGAAATATCAAGAATATTGCCCCATTGAAAAACATGAAAACCAACAATATTTAGTTGAGATAAAGATGAGATCTCGCAATCTTTCCATTCATCCAGACCAATACCAAAAGGAGTGATTTCATTTCCTCCTAGGACAGATGAGCCTTGTTCCCAGTCTAGTTGTACTCTTAGCAAACAATCGATTTTCTTTTGGTGGGATAAAGCAACTTCATTTAACCACAATGCTTGGTTCTCACTTTCTAGTACGATGGTTTGTACGCCAGATTTAACTAAATGTTCTA
>JABJPQ010000479.1 GCA_018663815.1 Halobacteriovoraceae bacterium
AGCACCATACCCACCAAGTTTCATCAGTACACCTGCATGAAGCATTGATACTGCAGTTGGTGCTGAAGCATGCCCGTCGGGTGACCAAGTATGAAAAGGAAATAAAGCTCCTAGAACTCCAAAACCTAAAAAGAAAACAGGGAAAACCCAAACTTGTAAAGCAGAGTCATAATCAACACTTCCAAGCTTTATTAAATCAAAAGTCTGTAAACCTGATTCAAAGTAAACAGCAAATAAACCAATTAGTAGAAGAGCTGACCCGGCCATAAGCATGATGGTTAATTTCATGGCTGAGTATTCTTTTTTTCCCGTTCCCCATACTGCAATAAGCAGGTACATCGGCAAAACAGCTATTTCATAAAAAACAAAAAAGACAAAAAGATCAAAACTGACAAAGACGCCAAACACTCCGGCTACGAGTATCAGTAAAAGTGCAAAAAATTCTTTAGCTCGGTTTGTAACATTCCAACTAGCTAAAACACCACAAAAAATGATAATGGCCGTTAAAATGATCATGGCCACAGAAATTCCATCGACCCCAACATAATAATCGATATTAAAATCTTTTAGCCATGTGAAACGTTCAACCAGATAGAGTTTGGTACTTGTCGTAGATTTAATAGCTTCTAGGTCTGCAGAATAAAGTGTCCAAAATTGACAGGTCATAATAGTGGTTAGGATTACGACAATACCAGAGCCAATAAGCGATACCCATTTAATAAGGTGTTCTGACTTATTAGGAAGTAATATTACAGCGATGGCCGTAATAAAGGGAACAAGAACAATCCAACTTAAAATACCCACAATATAACCTTATATGTGTTGAAAAATTAATATGTAAAAAACAACGAGTACGGCAATAATAAAAATATTGGCATAAAGTTGTAAAAACCCCGTCTGCATTTTTGAAAATATAGCTCCAAGCCCAACAGTGCTTGAGCCAATAATATTCATGGTTCGGTCAACAACGTGTCGATCAAACCAAGCAAATGATTCTGAGATAATATTAAAGATAATTTTTTTAGTTACGAATAAATACATTTCATCAAAATAAAATTTATTTTTAGCTGCGAGATAAAACTTTCCCAGTTTTTGACTTGTAGTTCGCGCAAGATTTGGCTTTTTGATATAAAATAAATAAGCCATAAAAATGCCAAAAACTCCAATCAGTGTGGCGGGAACAGCGACCATATAATCAATTCCATGCTGAGTTAAGGGTTGTAAACCAATCAGACTATTCATAGGAATAAAGCCAGCACCAAGAGTAAATATTGAAAGAATGATCAATGGTAGTGTCATGCTAATACTTGCTTCGTGAGCTTTGATTGCATTTTCAGATTTTGCTTTTCCAAAAAAAGTCACAAAATAAATTCGAAACATATAAAAAGCAGTTAAGCCTGCCACGAGATAAGATACAGCCGCGATAACAGGTCGGTGCCCATGCACAGCTGCTGCTAGGACTTCATCTTTAGAGAAAAATCCGGAGAAAGGAGGTATTCCTGCTATGGCCAAAGTTGCAATTAAAAAGGCCATATGTGTGATGGGCATTTTTTTTCTTAGTCCACCCATATCCCAAATTGAATTACTGTGAACAGCGTGGATTAAAGTACCTGCACATAAAAATAATGCTGCTTTAAAAAATGCATGGGTAAAAAGGTGAAACATAGAAGCTGTAAAACCTAGTGGAACTGAGACACTGGCTACTCCTAGGGCCATCATTAAATATCCCAGCTGGCTTAAGGTTGAAAATGCGAGAACTCTTTTAATATCATCTTGGGTACAAGCAATAATAGCCGCAAATAGACTAGTGAATGTTCCGACAAATGCTACGACTTCTAAAGCGCTAGCAGCTCCACTAAAAGCAGGAAATAATCTTGCGGTAAGGTAAACCCCGGCCACGACCATAGTTGCCGCATGAATTAAGGCCGAAACAGGTGTTGGGCCTTCCATTGCATCTGGTAGCCAAATATGAAGCGGAAACATTGCTGATTTACCAGCTGCTCCCATATAAACAAGAATTAAAGCCAGTCCAAGAATTGAGAGTCCAAATACTCCTGAGTCTATTTCGCTAAACATGCTAATAAACTCAGCTGAGTTAATGACTGCAAAATCAAGAATAGATGCTCCCTCATTTAGAGGTAGTTTAGAAGTGTAACCTAAGTAACCTAGTAAAAGAATACCGATAACAAAACCTAAGTCGGCAAAGCGAGTAACAATAAAAGCTTTTTTAGAAGCTGATACAGCAGATGGTTTTTGGTAGTAATAACCAATCAATAAAAAGGAAGAAAGACCAACAAGCTCCCAAAAGACAAACATTTGAACAATATTTGGAGCTAAAACTAATCCGAGCATATTAAAAGTAAAAAAGGGAAGATAAGAAAAGTATCGTCCATAACCATCTTCACCTGTCATATATCCTATTGAAAATAAATGCACTAACGAGCTAACCGTCGTAACAACAACTAACATCATTACTGAGATGGGATCAAGTAGTGTACCCATTTTAGCTTTCATCATGGGTAAGTATGATAACCACTCCATATCAACTGGAACGATTGCGAGATGTTCTCCAGTGGTTGATAATGAAAAATAATCAAAAGCAATTTTATAGGAAAAAAGGGCACTCGCACCAACTAAGCTTAAAGCTAGTACACCTGTCGCTTTTTGATTAATATTTTTAACAAAAAGACCATTTAAAATGAAAGCAGTCAAAGAAAGCGCTGGGACAATCCACGCATTTTCTAAAAAGAAGCTAAGTTGTGGTGTCATATCTATCCTTTTAGGTCCGTAAGTTTGGTAACATTAACACTCATCTTGTGTCTAAATAATGCTAGTAAGATGGCAAATAAAATAACAACTTCACAAGCAGCTAGAGCTATTACTAAAAGCCCCATGACTTCACCTTCTATTTTTGGAACAAGGCCATATCGATCAAATAAAATAAAGTTGAGCACGGTGCTGTTGACTAAAATTTCAATGGAAATTAAAATTCCAATGGCATTTCTTCTGGTTAAGAAACCATAGATTCCAAGTGAAAAAAGAGCACTGGATAATATGAGCCAATAACTGAGAGGTATGGTACTTGTAACAGTCATGACTTTGACCCCTGGTCATCGTCTTTGCGACCGATGACAATACCACCAATTAAAGCGGCCAAAAGAATAATAGATATAAGTTCAAATGATAGAATTTGACCATTTTTTGAATAGTTTAAAAAAGATTTTCCAATTGCTCCAATTTCATCTTGAGGTAGAGTTTTGTTTGTAACGTTGAAAAAATCATTTGTAAAAACATAAAACGAAGTGATGAAAAAAGCGACAGCAGCAAATATAGCCGCGAAATTTCTTTTTACCGTGGGAGCTTCTTGTTTTAGTTCATGACTGGAAGTAACCATAATAGCAAAGACCACAAGTATGAGAACACCACCAACGTAAAGTAGTATTTGAACTCCGGCCATAAACTCTGCCCCCAACATGATATAAAAAGCAGCCGATGTCGTTAGAACAAGCATTAATGCTACGGCACTGTGAACAAGTTTTTGCACGGTAACGGCCAAGAATGTGAAGACAATGCTGATAGCAGCAAAAAGATAAAAGAAAATTGTTTCAAAAGGAATATCAAACATTGGATTCACCACCACCTTTTTTATCCATTGAATCACCTAATTTTGAAACACCTGCGAGAGTTGCACCATTCATAGGAATATTAGGACCAATATATTTTTCACGATATTTTTCTTTGTTAGCATTTAATTGGCTTTCCTTTTTTTCATCATCCATTTTTCCAATGACTTTCGCAGGAGGGCCAGCGTATTTATTTAGTTGAGTGACTAATAATCTTCTGTCGTAGACAGTTGATTCAAAGTCTGGATTCCATTCAAGCGCATCAAAGGGACAGACAAGCACACAAATATTGCAAAACGTGCAACTATCTTGGCGCCAAACGTAACTATCAACTTCAATTTTTTTAGAAATTTCACCTTTGGTACTTTCAATAATGATAGAAGCATTTGGACAATGAGTTTCACATATTTTACAACCAGTACAGTTGTGAAGTCCTTCCTCATTGTATTTAAGTTTTAAGTTATGGCGGTAACGCTCAGGCATTTTTAACGTTTCTCTGTTTTCTGGATATTGTTGCGTTACAATTGTTTTTGGTCTTAAAAAATAATACATGGTGATTTTAAGACCAGTCCAAAGAGATTTAAAAGCAAATGCAGTCGTAGAGAAGACATTATTACGTTCGATAACGGGAGCTTGCACTGCTGTTGCTTGCAAGTTTCCATATTGAACTTCTTTTACCTTTGAATTTTTCCAGCTATCAAACATTTATAAATACCTTATGCAAAAAAATACCATTTAAAACTAACGACAATTGCGGCTAATACAATATTAATTAGACCTAGTGGCAATAAAAATTTCCACTCAAGTTTCATGAGTTGATCAATTCTAAGTCTTGGAAAAGTCCATCTAATCCACATCATAAGAAAAATGAGAGTGGATGTTTTAAGCATAAACCAAGCAAGCGGAGGCAGTAAATCCATAACTGAATTTAGAGCATCAAGACCTTGAATATGGAAAGGTAACCAGCCACCAAAGAAAATTGTTGTCATAAGAGCGCAAGCTAAAAACATATTAATGAATTCGGCTAAAAAGAAAAATGAAAATCTCATACCAGAGTACTCAGTATGAAATCCAGCTCCTAGCTCTGCTTCGCCTTCTGGTAAATCAAATGGAGTTCTGTTCAGCTCAGCTAAGGATGCAGTAAAGAAAATAAAGAAAGCGATGACTGAAACAATATGCCCTTTAAAAATCCACCATAATGAATCTTGTTGGTAAATGATTTCACTTAATTTTAATGATCCCGTAAATAAAACGACCACAACTAATACAATCGTGATGGAAAGCTCATAAGATATTAATTGAGCCGCTGCTCGCATGGCCCCTAATAATGACCATTTATTATGTGAACCCCAACCGGCCAAGAGAACAGCAAAAACACCAATGCCAGAAACCGCAGCGAGGTAAAGTAATCCAATATCCAGATCAATCACTTGGATATTGGGAGCAAAGGGGATGGCCACCATTCCAAGTACAGTTCCTACCATCGCAATAAAAGGAGCGATGAAATGTAATAGTTTATCTGCATCTTTAGGAATCAAATCCTCTTTATTTAAAAGCTTAATGGCATCTGCAATTGGTTGTAAGATGCCATGAAAACCAACTCGCATAGGACCTAATCGACATTGGAAGTGAGCTGCAATTTTTCGCTCTAAATATACTAATGTTAAAGCCAAGACAGTTATAAAAGTCAGAGCTCCAATCATTGGTAGTACAATAAAAAATAGTGTTTTAAAAATATCTTGGTTTTGATAATGAGTTTCAACTATTGAGGCAATGGTAACAACTTGGGGGATCTCAGCGAGTAAGCCAGTTGATATGAGTAAAAGGGAAACTATAAATATAAGACTTTTCATTTATTACCTATCTATATCCGGAACAACAATATCAAGTGATGAAACCATACTTACGAGATCACCAAGTTTTCCACCCGGGGCAATCTTTTGTAGCACCCATAAATTATTAAAGTTAGGTGTTCTAAAGTGTGCTCTATGAGGTTGTGCTTTTTTTGTTGAAACAATAGTACAGCCTAGTATTCCACGAGCGGTTTCAACCTCTGAGTAAAACCGTCCTTCTGGAAGTTTGAGTTTACTCAGTGGTCCTGGTTTTAATTGTTGAAATGGACCCTCAGGGATATTATCAATAAGTTGTTCAATAATGCTGAGAGATTGTCGCATCTCTTCTAACCTTACCCAATATCTGTCCCAGCAGTCACCGGTTGAGCCAACTGAAATATTGAAATCGACTTGGGAGTACTTTCCATAGGGAGCGTTTTTTCTTAAGTCGTAGGGAACACCGCTACCTCTAAGAGTTGGACCTGAAGCGCCAAATGCCAGAGCGTCAG
>JABJPQ010000352.1 GCA_018663815.1 Halobacteriovoraceae bacterium
TAAAAAGCCACTTTTCGGAGTGGCTTTTTTTTATGTCCGCTAATTCTCTGAACGATTTTTTCAAATCATATTCAATGTCTGGTCGAAAGTCCTCGTTTTAGGAGCTAAACACTTTCTGCACTAGAACAGATGGATAGTTGTTGAGTAGTTAGTGACAATATGGTATCATGTCTTATGGATATTAAGTACAGGACACATGCAGTAGAGAGAATGATTCAAAGAAAAATATCCACAGAAGAAGTAGAATTAATATTAACAAGCCCAGATGGAAAGATAAAGCAATCCGTGGATAAAATTATTTATTATAAAAATCTTAAAGGGCGAAAAGATAACAGTATTGCAGCAGTAACTCTTCTTTTAAAAGAAGGGGGCTATGAAATTTTAACTGTAATGATAGGCTTCGAGGTAAAGTAAAATGAAAATTCATCATGACTCAGAAATAGATTATCTTTCAATTGATTTTAGCGATGAAATTGAAGCAAAATCTGAATATAAAGACGGTATTATTGTTCGTTATAATAAAAAAGGAAATATTGTAGGTATTGATATTACTGATTCGATGAAGCTCTTTGCAAGTTCAAGCTTAATGACTTTGCAGGAAGCATGTGAGTTTTTAAATATTTCGGAATCTACAATGAGAAGAAAAATAAAAGCTAATAAAGTAAAGTTTTCTAAAGAGGGTAAGGACTACCGTTTTAAGAAGTCAGATATTATTAAACTTGCAGCATAAACTGTCGAGGCAATCGAGTTTCACTCATATTCAATGACTTTTCACGAATAATTTAATTACAGAGACAAGATAAGGTAGCATAACGATGGCCAAGAAAAAAAATGAAAAGATAAAGCACAGATGGCGTAAATGTCCACTCGGTACCCACTGGAGAAGCGCTTCGAATGTAGATAAACACCATCGTAAGAAAATTACTGTTAAAGAGCATTACCGTAAAGGTACTTGTGTTAAGAACAGATCAGGCAAAGATTCATTATATGCTGATGAGATGTTTTTAATATCTAATACTTACTTTTCTAAAAATAAGACAAATATTTCATCAAATTCATTAGGTTATAGAAAAGGTAATCAATATGATCAAATTATTGATGGATGGGTAACTTATTGGAATGAAATTTTGAAACCGAAAGTTCCCCTAGATCCCGATTTTGTTAAAGTCATGATTGCTACAGAGTCATCATTCAATTCAAGAGCAGAAGCCTTTGCAGGAAAGAGAGCAGGACATGCAAGAGGGTTAATGCAAGTAACAGACATAACTCTCAAGTATTTGAAAGGCCATAAAACTGAGGCTCGTAACCAACTAGTCGAGTTAGATGAAGACGATATGTATGACCCAGTTCTAAACATAGCAGCCGGAGTACGTTGGCTGTATCGAAAAAAACAGATCGCTGATGCTAAGTTCGAAGAACCGTCATGGCTCAAATCTGTTATGCTCTATAAGGGGTACCGTTCAATGAATAATAAAAATGTCAAAAAATTCATACGATTATATGAAAGGATCAAAAGTGAAAAACATTAATATATTTTTATTAGTAAGTCTTCTTGTTCCATATGTATCGATTGCCGGATCTCAATTTTGCTTTGAGAGAGAAGTTTCTATTTATTGTGAAGCAGAGCTGGGGGCAAATTATTCGCTGAATGGGTATTTTGTGAAAAATAGTAAGCACTATGATTTCGCTGCACGAAGAGCCTTTGATGGAGGTTGGTGTCAGGATGCATTAAAGTCAATTATGACAGTGATGAAGTCAGCCCATTATTGTATGGAGTTTGAGGAGTCTGAGAAAAATGTAGATCTAACAATTGATTCTGTTGTGAGTAGGACTAGTCAATGGACATATTTTCAATAAATTGGAGTAGGCTGGTTCGATAACCGGAGACGCTTACTATTACCCATAAGATTATTTCAACTATTAAAAATGATTAAACTCCACTCTATTTCTGGAATTATCTAAAATAAGAAATCAAATTCGTTTTCCAGAGGATTTTATGTTTCAACTGACTAAAGACGAGTATGACAACTTGAGGTACCAAAATGGTACCTCAAGTTTAGAGTATGGTGGAAGAAGGTATAAAAAATCACGCTGAATACTTACGATATTTCAAACATCAAAAAGTACATATTATAATCCTGTTATTTGTGTCGGTTTAATGTTTTCGCCAAGAAAGTTTGAACTTAAAGCTATAACCGGCAAGAGCTAACCCTAAAATCATTATAATGAATCCAAGTGTCCATTCTTTTGGCCAGTAACTTAGCTCTATATCTATCTCTCCCTTGCCTGTTACTTTTAAACCCGTTTGTAGATAATTAATAGGGAATAGGCTCCCATTTCCAGAGCTGGTCCAATTCTCATCATATGTTTGATTGATGATGAGAATAGATTCTCTATTTTGAAATATTGTTATTTTAAGGTCGTTATTATTTCTTTGTATATTGATGACTTTACTATTGCGTGATTCCCAATAAAGTTTCAAATGTAAGGGCATAAAAGTATTTTTTTTTGTGGGCCATTTCTCATTTTTATTCCATAATGCTTTCTATGACTGTTGGATACGTAAACGTTAAATCTACAATTGAACTTTTAATTGTTGTTATTCAAATGCTCTTTGATCGCCAATCGATGAACAGTACTAACAGCTCCTTGTCGCCATCGAGTGATAATAAAAGTCGATCAAGGGGCAAAGATAAAAAAAGATATATTATGAAGCAGAATTAGACAAAAACTATTCTTTAAACGGTAGCTTCGTACAAAATAGTACTTCTTATAAATTTTCAGCAAGAAGAGCTTTTGATGGTGATTGGTGTCAGGAAACAATTTATACTATTACTAAGGTTATGAGATCTGGACCATATTGTATCAAATTTGAAGAAAGCTCATTTAGTAATGAATTAACACTTGATGCTGTGGTGGGTGTATCTAGACATTGGAAGTATTTTCAATAGTTTGTAGTATGCTGGTTCGATACTTGTATACGTCGGGGCACCATTTCTTCTAAATTCGTTTTTGAAAAGCCTCATCTAACCCATGAGGCTTTAATTGGAGAGTAAGATGAACTTGAAAGATGTAGATATAGTTGAAAAATTTGATGATGCAAGTTTTAGGCAAATCTATTTAGAAAAAGGGATTCCTTGCGTTCTTAAAGATCGATCTAAGCATTGGCCGGCGCTTTCAAAGTGGAATGAAGATTACTTGGCCGAAAAACTAGGGGAGGCTGAAATTGGATTTTCTGATGCTGGGTTTTCTGAGCCAGGTAAAAATTATATGTCTACAACCAAGAAAATGAATTTTGCAGAATACCTAGAGCAAGTAAAACTTGGAACTAATTCTCTTCGTGTTTTTGCTTATAATATAAAATATTATTGTAAAGACTTAGGTGCTGATATTAAGACACTAAACATCGATATGAAAATTTCAGAATTCTTTTGCTTTTTATTTGTTGGTAGCAAAGGAGGGGAGACTCAATTTCATTATGATATTGATATGACCCACATTTTTCATACCGTAATTAAGGGGAATAAAACATTTTATCTTTATGATAAAAGTATGTCCCACAATCTCTATTCACATCCATATACAGTAAGAAGCTATGTTGATGTTGTTAATCCTGATTATGATAAGTACCCTCGTATGAAAGCCTTAGAAGGCTACAAGGTCGTTTTAGAGCCTGGAGATACGCTTTTTATTCCTACTGGTTATTGGCATCAGGTTGTTTACCACGAGTATTCTGTTGCCGTTTCACACCGCAGCAGAAACGAAAGTAAATTAGTCTTTATGGAAGGAGTCTTTAATCTCTTTATTATGCAATTATTTGATAGGTTTATGAATAAACTCTTGGGCGACTCTTGGTTTAGATATAAAGAAAGAGAATCGTTTAAGTAATACGTTTCTTTATTTTTAGGGCTATTTTCCTATCAGGCTTTAGTGTAATTGATGAGAAATGATCAATCTTATCAGAGTCAGCTAGGCTGAACTCGAAGTCTTTTATAAAGTATGCGAAAAAACAAATTATTTCTTGTTTCGAAAAACCTGCACCAATACACTTTCTTGGGCCCTCAGCAAAAGGAAAAAATGTGAATTTCTCAATTAGCTTCTCATCCTTAAATCGATCAGGTTTAAACTCTAGGGGATTAGGCCAATACCGAGCATCTCGATGTGTTACAAATTGCGAACAAATAATAATACTATCTTTTTTAAGAACATACTTATTAGATAATTCAATATCTTCTACTGACTCTCTGGATAAAAATGGTACTGGAGGATAGATTCTCATCGCCTCATTTATGACAGATTTTAAGTATTCCAGTTTATTTACTTTTTCGATTGTGAGTTCATCATTAGACATTACTCTTTGAATTTCCTCTGTCAGCCTATGTAACTTATCTGGGTTTTGGCATAGCAGAATTAGAGTCCAGTTGATTGCAAGATTTGTGGTTTCGTATCCAGCAATTAAATAAGTGACGATTTCATCTCTAATAATCTTTTTAGAAAAGTCTGACCTTATTAACGATCCAAGAAATGAATTTGATTTTGATTCAAGCTGTGAATCTATGATGGAGTAAACCGCATTATTAAGTTGCTCAATTCCATTATTATATTCCTTGTTCTTTGCTGTTGGAATATATGTTGGAAGTTTTATTAAAGAAAAAATTCGCTTCACCAGAGTTTGTTCAAGTTTAATCGCATGCTTTTGAATCTTCTTTTCATTTTCACCAGCAGAGAAATCAAAGAGTGCTTGAGTTATAATACTGAAAGTATGATTTCCGAGTAACTCCAAGGTATCAAACTCGGAGCTACCTTTATCAATCTCACTTGAGATTCTACTAACGAGCTCTTTTGTTTTATTTACCATTAATGGTAGTTTCGTATCTGTGCTTTTTTTACTAAAGTGAGGAGAGGCAAAAGATCTTTGTTTCTTCCATGCTAAACCCTCTGCAGTTACAAGACCTTTACCAATAAGAGGAAAAAAGTATTTATAACTCTTACTCTTTCGAACCTTTAAATGATTACCCATTAGAATGATACCAATATCTTTTGGATTAAAAAGAAAGACAATCTTTACTGGTAGCTTTAAGGTAACAACATCACCATATTTTTGTGCAAGCTCTTGATAAACATAACTGCGCTCTTCGTTAAATATTCTAAAAAGATATTTTACTGATTCCCTGAAATTAGGTCCCGGTATCTTAGTTTCCATAGAATATTTGATCCTTTAGAGTACCGTTTGGTAATTCTTTAACTTTACTTGTCGTGGCATCAAGCACCGTTTTATATTTACCTAATAATATATAAACGAAAATTTTAAGTAAGTAGTACAAAGTCATGGGAGATACGAAATCTCTACTTCTAACTCCTCCTTCTTCAAAAATATAATGTCCCATAAAGCCGACAAGCTGTGAAACAGGTAAACAAATGAGTAAATACCAATTATGGGTTTTTATGAGTAAGATTAAACCAATAAAGAAGATTGAAAAACTTAAAAAGTGTAGTACTAGATTACCAATACCTCTGTGTCGCCACACAAAAAATTCCCATTCAGTTAAATTTGATCCTTTCATATGTAGTCCTTATTGAAATTCTGTAAGTAAGTAGCTCATTTTTATATCACCCATTATAAGGCCTTTATCTAAGTAATATCGATTATATCGATTTATAATATTAGGGCAGTATTCAACTCTAGAGGGACTTAGCTGACCATTTCTTCTAGATTCATTATAATGAAGGATTTTAGATAATTCATATTCAAGCTTCTCATTTAGATCTTCAGATTTAGAATTAGACAAACAGTTATAATAAACAGTGCCGTTTTCAACTACTGGATAAAGAAAACTAATATCGTCTTTAATCGTAATTTTTTCAAATATTTCTTTAATTAAAGTTTCGTTTAATTTCTCACCCGTTATATCGACAACATTTTTCCTTGAAGTGAAAACAATATTCGGGATGTCATCTTGAATTGAATCAACCCTTATGATATCTCCAATTCTATATCTAATAAGTCCGGACCGGTTTGAAATAACTATTTCATATGCCTTTCCTACTTCTAAATTCCAAAGAGGGAAGACTCTTGCGTTAGTATCTATGAACTCATAAAAATTATGAGTAATAAGTGGGACTTTACTATTATGGGACTCGAGTGGGAAAGTGAAAATAGCCTCAGTAGCAATTAAGCCTTTCGCTTGCATTACGATATTGGGAAAAATCGCTTTTATTTGCGCAACAAAGTGAGATGAGCTGCCGTCCATCCAACAGGAGATGAGTTTTAAATATGGCCACAGCTTATCAAAATCTATTGTATATTTTAGTAATTCAATAGTTTTCTTATTAAACTTAAATTTAAATTTGATATTATCCACAATATATTCATTTGCTATCGCAATAGCTAAAATCTTAATCCTATTTTTTTGAATAAAGTCTAGCATCACTGTTAAGTACGATGGACTCCAGATAAATATCGTTTCCAAATCATTTTCCTGTAAAAGGTTAAGCGCGAGTATCAGTCTATAATCATCTTCGTCCTTAATCCTCTCTAAACTCTTTGGATTAATTAAATATTTAGAAAA
>JABJPQ010000353.1 GCA_018663815.1 Halobacteriovoraceae bacterium
ATCTTTGGCCATGGTTTTAACCATCTCTTTGGAAATAACACCTCTGGCAGAACAGCCCATAAAGGCATCAGCACCATCCATTGCATCCGCAATAGTTCTTAGTTTAGTGTTAATAGAAAACTTCTCTTTATATTTATTCATTCCTTCTTTTCTTTCGGTATGAATAACACCTTTAGAGTCACACATAATTAGATTTTCAGGCTTAATACCAACTTTGAAAAATAAATTAGCTATGGCCATGGCCGCAGCTCCTGCACCACTAAATACCACTTTTGTTTTTGAAATATCACGTTCTGTTAGCTCGATGGCATTAATGAATGCAGCTGTTGCGATTATCGCTGTTCCGTGTTGATCATCGTGGAAAACTGGGATATCCATTATTTCTCGTAACTGTGCTTCAACCTCAAAGCATTCAGGGGCTTTAATATCTTCTAAATTAATTCCTCCAAATGTAGGTTCTAGAACTTTTACGGCCGCAACAATCTCATCAACAGTTTTGCAATCAATTTCGATATCAAATACATCGACATCAGCAAAACGTTTAAAAAGAATTCCTTTTCCTTCCATAACGGGCTTTCCGGCCAAGGGACCAATATTTCCAAGTCCTAGTACGGCTGAGCCATTACTTACAACTCCGACTAAGTTTCCTTTAGCTGTATATTTATAAGCAGCATCTGGGTTTTTAGCGATCTCTAAGCATGGTTCAGCAACCCCAGGTGAATAAGCGAGAGATAAATCTCTTGATGTAATACATGGTTTAGTTGAGTTAACTTCTATTTTACCTGGTCGTCCCTCTGAGTGATAATCCAGTGCTGCTTTCTTTTTATTTTCTTCCACGAGCAATTCCTTTTAATGTTAAATTAGCCATTATTTTAACAGATTACGGGTGTTTGATGTTAGGGGGGAATATTTTTTTATAAATAAAGTTTTGATGCCATTTTATTTAGTGCAAGATTATTTTTCTCAAGCAAAAGTCCAACTGAACGATAGAGATTTATGACTCCTGGGTTGAGTAACAGATTGCTTAACTCAGTATTTCCCACATCAGATTTAAAAACAATAAGCAAGCTATAATTACTCATACCAGCGATAAGTAAATTTTTTATTTCCGCTGGATTAAGATTTTGATTAAGTGCTAGTAAGACTGCAGCGCTGCCTGTTACGATGGGAGCTGCTGAGCTTGTTCCTGACATACTTGCATAGTTATTGCCTGGAATTGTAGAGTAAATTGATTTTCCGGGTGCAAGAATATCAACTGTGTTTTGGCCATAGTTTGAAAAATTCGCGATTAGTGTTTCGTCAGCAAAGGATGTGGAGGCTGCAACAGTAATAAAATTAGAAAGAATCTTGCCTTTAATAAATGGAGATGGGTAACTTTTTGTTTGTTCCAAATCAAGATAGTCATTTCCTGCAGCCGTAATGATAAGGACATTATTTTTTTGAGCATAGAGTAGAGCTTTTTGTACCTCTTGGAAGTGAGCAGAAAAATATTTTCCAAAACTCATATTAATAATATGAGCACCGTTATCTACAGCATAATAAATGGCATTGATAATATCCTTGTCTCTTTCATCACCATTAGGAATTGCTCTTATTGGCATAATTAAAACATTCTCGGCAATTCCCTTGGAGAAACTATCGGGGTTATTTCTTTGTGCTGCAATTATTCCTGCTGTATGTGTTCCGTGAGTGGGATCAGGTCCAATAATATTATTATTTCCATAATTTTTTTCACATAATTGAAGCGGGTTATCTTTAACAATATTATCTCTGTGATTTGAGTTAATATTATAATGGATGCTAAATTGGGTCTGATATATATTTTTTTGGGCTTCTAAGTAAGAGAGACCAATTTCTTGTTCTGAAAAATCGATCATTTTTTCTTTGGCCTGAATATCAAAAGTATTTTGTGGGTTAACATCTATTTTATGTAAAAAATCTAGGCTAAGATTATCCTCGGTAAGTCCGTATTTTTTTAGAGTGGATAATGCGGCCTTAAAAATTTTAATATCTAAGAGGTAATCATCCAGTAGCTTCTTTGCTCTTTTTCGTTTTGCGAGAATCTTAGTTAGTAATGATTCAAATTTTTCTTGCTCAAGAGGACTTAATGAGTCCGTCTCTACTTTTCTTTTTAAATATTGAAAGTGCTTAACAATCTCATTTGTGTCTGCCTTAGCTTGAAACTCCTCTGCTCCAGGGAAGTAGGTCATTTGTTGAGAAGTAGGGGAGGTTTTAAAAATTCCACTGCCTTTTCCATGTCCTAGAAAATTCCACCCCATATAATCATCGATATATCCATTATAATCGTCGTCTTTGCCATTGTTGGGGATCTCTTTTTTGTTGATCCAGATTTTACCTTGTAAATCTTCGTGGTTAATATCCACCCCAGTGTCAATTACTGCAACAATGACTTTCTTCTGAGAGTAATTATTGTGAATTTGTGTAAAATCAAGATAAGCATTATCAGAGCTAATTCCCAGGATACTATCCATAATTAAGTCTTTATGGTGCCAGTTAATTAAGTCAGCTGATATTTCATCAAAAAAATTGAGAGAGTTATATTGTTGTAACAGCTGATTAAACTTTTGTGGCGAAAAATCGAGTTTCTTTGGCCTTAGTTCTAGCGTTTTGGCATTGGCCGTCGATAAGATTGTAAAAATAAATAAAATACTGAATAAGCTTACAGTCCAACTCATAAGGATATTTAGCAAATAATAATGCAGGGAACAAGTTAAGTGAAAAAATGTATCGTTTGCACTATGTTATTGCTGGGCGTTATCCTGTGTAATCAGCTTTAAAAGTAACTTCTTAGTATTTTGGTGAAGGCTTTCAATAGTTGACTCGTTTGAAAGACAAAACTGAGACATACTTTTTTTTAATTCAATATCGATTTGGCTAGCAAGAATCTGTTGTGCAAGCTCAATAGTTATTTTATCTCTGGCCATAAGTCGTTCAATTTGGCAGTTCTGGTTGCAATACACGAGTATATTGAGATCAAAAAACGCTGTTAGTTTTTTTTCAAACAAAAGAGGTACGTCGTAGATGATAAAA
>JABJPQ010000287.1 GCA_018663815.1 Halobacteriovoraceae bacterium
AATATGCCCATTATGTCCACATACATGGCTTCCATAGCCAATAGGCACTCCCTTTTTAATGGGGATAATTTTAAGAATTTGAGTCCTAAACTCGCTAACGAGTTCGCCTTTCCAGTGTTTTGAGGAGCTTGCTCCATACATCATCAGACCTGGTCTTATATGAGATTCTTCCAAAGAAAATCCCTGTTCAATCGCACCTGAATTTGCACAACTGGTTTCATGAATTTGAATTCCATTGGCAGCAAGCTCTTTTTTTATTAATAAAAATTCATTGTACTGACGATGAGTTTTATCTTTTTCTTTTAAGGTTAAATATGAGTTTGCAAAATGAGTCATCAAATGTTTAATTTGCTTGCGCCCTGAAGATTTAATCACTGCAATGACTTGCTTTAGCTCTGGCAGATTAAATCCAAGCCGATTCATCCCAGTATCAAATTTTAAAACGAGGGGTAAAAAAGCAAAGTCTTTATCTTCCAAGATTAAGCTGAGATCATTTAGATGGCTAATCACAGGAATTATGTTTTGATCAAGATAGGCTTCCTTAGCTTTTGGGTGCATTAAACTAAGATCGCTAAACACCCATAACTCACTGGGCATCTCAGGAAATTTATGTCTTAAAGCGATGGCCTCTCCTAAGGAAGCACATCCAAACCTTTTTATTCCTAATTCATGGAATGCAAAATGAACAATCTCAAACAATCCATGTCCATAGGCATTTGCTTTTACCATAAAAATTATTTCATTTGTGGGAGCTGCTTTTTTTAAAAGTTCAAAATTATTGGCCATTTGGCCTAAGTGAATTTTTAACTCGGTATTAAAACGCATCACTAAACTTCAATTTGACGATCTCTTTGGATTTGACTCTCCATCATATCGGGCTGTCCGTCATGAATTTGTCGAATTGTATTCACAGAAGATGGAGCTAAAAGTCGCACATCTGGTATCATTTGCTGGGAAACAACGACTGAACTATCTTCAAAGTAGCGCCAAAATTGAAAGTCAGCTACAAACGTTTTTAGATGATTAAAATCCCTTTCAATATGTCTTTTTTCAATCGAGACGATAAAACATTCAACTCCATAATTAGTGATTCTAAAATCACCTGATAAGTGATTCGTTAGCTCTCCAATAAATTCCTGCCCAAACGATTTCCAATAAAATCGATTTCCTTGGCGGCTTTTTACCATATCAACCATTGCAGAAAAATCCACCATCACATGACGATATTTTGAATCAGCACGGTGGTATTGAATATCATCTAAGTCTTGGAATGTTTCAAAAATTGTCTCAATATGATTCGTGCTCTCGTGTCCTAAGACTGACTTTGCCAATGCTTTTCGATATTCAGCAGCAAACTTAATCTCAAGGATTGACCAGTCAATATTTTTGACGACTTCACTATCAAACTGCCCAATAACTAGCATATCGGGACTGTTATGTAACCCTTGTACTCTTATGGTACTAAGCCCAGCGTCCATGATCCCATAACAAACATCAAAGGCCATCTCAACTGCATATTCACTGATTCCATCCTCACAGGTCGAGGATAACCATAGGTCAGGAAACGCCTTATACTTTTTCATTGAAATTTTTGGAGCTGTTAACTTTTGTTTTGTGCTGTTTAACTTATACACTCCAAACTCTAAGCACGCTTCCCACTCAGAAAAAACATAAGTAAGCCTTTGCATAAATTCCATCTGACTATTTGTGTGGCCAAACTTAGCACAAAGATCTTTTAGCATTTCACCTTGCTTTAAAGTAAAATTATCCTTTTCCAACCGCTCTGTTTGTCGCACACCACGCATCTTTAATCTTTCAATGCGAGCAGTAAGAGTTTCGTTAAGATCTATCAGTCTGAGCTCTTCATTTCTTCGTTGTAAAACGGACTTTAATTGATCTAATAAATTAAGCTCTTTACGAATAAGACCATAGTGATTCATTCCAAAAGTGGAATTTAACAGAACTTGTGTTGAGTTTTTATAGTAAAAGGCAAACTTCAAAGAGTTATTTTTCACCTTTTTATGCTGCTTAAAAAGAAGTTGGCCTTGTGACATCTTTTTGACATCAACAATACAAAGATCTGGAGTATAAGTATTTAAAGAAACCCAAAGCTCATCAAGTGTTTGATAAAAATGAGCAAATAAACCAATTTCTCGTAACTCGTCAGACAAGGCTTTAGCCTCACTAATGTCATCCATTAACAAAGCGATCTGAAAGTCTTTAGTTCCGCTAGTTTTTCTCATCCTATCTCCTCAATCCATAGAGCAATACTTGGGCTTTTCGCCCTGTACTATTATGTCATCTTATATGTTTGTCTGACAAGTAAGGAGTGTTTTAACACATTAGTAGAGTGAACCAA
>JABJPQ010000335.1 GCA_018663815.1 Halobacteriovoraceae bacterium
TAAATAAAATTATTGTAATTGGGGCCAAAATTACAGATCATAGTTGCTATAAAATGTACCAACGAAGGAAATTTATATGGGTGAAAATAGTAATTACAATTATTTAAGAGATGAAAAGTCCAAATACCTTGTGCAACACAACAAAAACCCTGTTCACTGGTATCCCTTTGGGCCAGCTCCACTCCAAAAAGCCAAAGACGAAAATAAACCAATTTTTCTCTCTATTGGGTACAGCTCATGTCATTGGTGTCATGTTATGGCTCACGAGTCCTTTCAAAACCAAGAGTCAGCTCAATTATTAAACGACAATTTCATAAATATTAAAGTTGATCGCGAAGAAATGCCAGATTTAGATAATTACTTTCAACTGGCAAGCCAAATTATGAATGGCCGAGGAGGTTGGCCACTAAATGTTTTTCTAACGCCAGATATGAAGCCGTTTTTTATTGGTACTTATTTTCCCAAAAACGGAACACAGGACAACCCAAGCTTTAATGACGTCGTTATCAATCTGAGTAAAGCCTACAAAGAAGAAAACGAAAAGGTTGTGGCAAATGCAAATCAAATTATCGACGCTCTATCTCAGCCCCCTAAAGTAGAACAAAAAATTGAGTTTGAGGGCCATTATCCTGGAGCAAACTCAGTATTAAATGCATTAAAAAACTATCAAGATACTGATCATGGCGGTTTTGGAGATGCTCCCAAGTTTCCCCACTTTTCATTTTATGAATGGGCCATAGAGCACATGCTTGAAGGAATGGTGTCAAAAGAATTTGGAAATCATATTATTATGTCCATTGAAAATATGCTCATGGGGGGCATTTACGATCATGCAAAAGGTGGGGTTCACCGGTATAGCGTGGACAAACAGTGGAAAGTTCCTCATTTTGAAAAAATGTTGTATGACCAAGCTGGTTTTTTAAAAATGCTCACTAAGGCGAGCTTGATCTATCCATCTCCTCTAATACTGGATGCTTTAATTCAAACAATTGATTATCTAGAGTCTGAAATGTTAAGTGAAGCGGGATATTTTTTTACAGCACAAGACGCTGACTCTGAAGGTTCAGAAGGGCTTTACTTTACTTTTACAAAGGATGAATTTCTTGATGCTTTAATTCAGTTTGATGAAGAGCTAACAGATCACACTGAAAATATTCTCAAGTGGTTTTGCATTACAGAGGATGGAAACTTTGAACACAAGCTTAATGTCATCTCCCTTGCTCCTGAGTTTAAAGAGGAGTATTACACACCTGAAAACTGGTCTCTGGTTAGAAAGGTTAGACAAGCTTTAGTCCAAGCAAGAAAGATGAGAATTCCTCCTGCAACTGATAATAAAGGTATTGCTAGTTGGAACTTTCAGCTTTTAAGTGCTCTTATTGATGTCACTCAGTATTGCAAAATAAATTCGATACAACAAGCTGCTCACGAGCTAATTAATAAATCATTACAAGGTATTCACACGACTTTCCTAGATCATGAAAATGAGAAAACGAGAATAAGAACAACCACGACTCGCTCAGAGCATGCTCCTCAATTTGAAGACTATGCCTTTTTTGCTGACTCTTGCTTTAGAGCTTATGAGATTAGTGGAGAAAAGAGTTTTTTTGAAAGTGCCAAAAACACCGTTGGTTTTATCTTTAAAGAGTTTTATCAGGATCATCATTTTTATACAAGATCAATTTCGTATAACGAATCTTACGAGTACAAAAATATTCACACGCCTATCTTTGATCAGTCCTACAAGTCACCACTTGGTAATTTAATTTGTAATCTAAGAAAATGGTCCACCGTCATTCCTGACTTTAACGAATATCTGGCAACAATAAATCAAACGACTGAAAACCTCACACACTTAAGTTTACAAAACCCGCTGGCCTTTGGTGAAACACTCAGAGGGCTCGTTTATCCAGACGAAGCTTATCGCAAAGTAGAAGTTCCTATTCAATGGCTTAAGGAAAGATCTTTTGCAACATTTTGTATTAATTTTTCAGCTCGTTTTGCTCTCGTTTACCATGATAGAGATCAAGAAAGCTGGCAGATTTGTACGTTAAAGGAGTGCGAACTACAAGGAAAAGGTATGGATGAATTTACGGCCATTTTTTCCGCTCCACCTACAAAAGAAAACAGTCAAGATGATAAAGAATAGTCTCCTTACTGATGTAACCATTATTGATTTTAGTACCAGATTACCTGGTCCCTTTAGCACTTATATTTTAGAGAGTTTCGGTGCTAAAATCATTAAAATTGAAAATTCAGCGAAAGGCGGAGATCCATTTACGCAACCTGAGTACCTTGCCTACGCTCCCGCGTTTAAAGACTGGTA
>JABJPQ010000258.1 GCA_018663815.1 Halobacteriovoraceae bacterium
ACCCAGAAATATAATCCTAAGTGTAGGATTTAAACTAAGTAAAACATCAGATTGTTTAGCTTGCTGAGCCGTCTTCTCTAGGCGAGAAGCAATATAAAGTGTTGTTATATTTTGTAATAATGCTTCTGATTGAATCCAATTATCTATTCCCATAAAACTGTCAAAGCCCATTAAAAGAGAGAAGTCTTTATTTGGATATGATGTTTTAAGTAGTGCTGTCCACTGATGTGATGGATTTTTTCTATTGAGTTTTAAAAATCCATCATACAGAAATACACCTCGATCAGACTTTTCCAAGTGCTTTTTTATCTTATCCAGAATTTGATTTTTTTCGGCTACACTTACGATCTCTTTTTCCGGATTATTGTCTGGTACAATAATAATAGGGATACTTTTGGGTGCAAGTTCTAAACAACTCATATGTCCACTATGCCATGGATTAAAACTACCACCATAAATGATAATTTCTTTTTGATCCCGTAACTTAGGTTCTTGTTGAATAAACTGTGCAATATTCATAAAACTAAAGGAAGTTTGTTCGCTGTGGTAATTTCATCTTCGGTGATTTTTGTTTGATAAACGAGTATTTCAACCCCACTTTCTTGCGCTTCTTTAAGTAGACTTGCATATACTGGGTCGATATCAATGGCCGGAGAAAATGAATCAACGTCTTGGCGATTTACAAGGTAGAACATGATGGCCCTTGCACCCTGTTTTTTTATTTTGATGAGGTCTTTGAGGTGTTTTTGTCCTCTCGTTGTGACAGAGTCGGGAAAAAGAGCTCTCTTATTATCTCCTAATAAAGTTACATTTTTAACCTCGACATATGTTTCGGGTTTCTCTTCGCCTGTAAGGTAGAAATCCAATCTTGAGTCGAGTATTTTTTGTTCTGGTTTAATATTATCGTAACCTGTGAGTTCAGTGATTTTATCTGCCAGTAGGGCTTCGTGGACAATCTTGTTAGTCATACCTGTATTGACACAGATCAAGGCATTGCCACTATTTGTTAACTCAAGTGTGTATTTTAGTTTTCGCTTGGGATTATCAGACTGGCTTAGGTAAACACTCCAGCCAGGTTCCCAACAGGTTTTCATGCTTCCTGTATTGGGAACATGAGCACAAATAATTTCACCAGATGGTAATTCAATATCTGAAAGAAATCTCTTATAACGTTTCTGAATAGTCGCTTTGATTAGTTTTGATTTAAATTTCATCACCAGATATTAGCTGAACTCATTTACTTCAGAAATATCTGGTGCGTTAATTAGTATCGGTTAAACTTGATTGAAAGGTCATCTTGTTGAGGTTGATCGGAGACAAGATCTGCCAGGGTCGAACTTACATAGGCACCATCCGAAGAGATAACAATGTTTTCTACATTAGTCGACGCAGGAACCTTAAATGAGTATGGCTTTAACTGTTGGCTAAGTCTTTTTTTACCAACTTTTTTACCATTTATACTGAGATTTAAATCTGAGTTATTTTTAGTTGCTTGAGCTTCAACAGTGATAAATTTAATATTTAGTTTAATATCTTTGTTTGATCCAATATTAAATTCTTGGGTAACATTCAATTTTTCACCTTTTTCAATGTATTGATTTATAGGGCTTACTTTACTATTAGCATGAGCACCAATGCTACACAGACTAAGAAGAGCAGCGATTAATACGATTATTGTTTTTTTGTTTGTTTTGCTCGATTTTGTTTCCATAACTTTTTCCCGTCTTTTGAGGCCATTATGTGCCTCTTATAGGCAGTATATGAGCAATTAGAATGCCAATATTTAAAATAAACTAATTTTAGTTTTCAAATGAATTCACATATGTTAAATACCTGTAATAAGGTAGATACTCGAAAATTACTTAACAGATCCTTAAGGATTTTAAGGTTTTAGCGTTATATTCTGGGGCCAAAAAATCTGATCACAGTGCTAAAGTATTTCAAAGTGACACCGATAAAGTAAACACAACAGTATAAGTTAAATAAAGGAGACAATATGTCTAAACTCGCCAAACTAAATTTGGGTGAAACTGAAATTGAATTACCAGTAATGGAAGGTACTGAGGGTGAAAAAGCCATAGATATCTCTAAGTTAAGGGCCGAAACAAAATTTGTTACCTTTGATAACGGGCTTGGCAACACAGGAGCTTGTACCTCGAGTATCACTTTTATTGATGGAGAAAAAGGCATCTTAAAGCACCGTGGTTACACCATAGAAAACCTTTGTGATAAGTCGTCTTTCTTAGAAACATCATATCTTTTATTTCATGGACACTTTCCAACGGCAAATGAGCTAAGTGATTTAAAAGCCCAAATTAAAGAAAAAAGTAAAATCCCAGATGGGATCAAATCTTTAATCAAATCATTTCCACAAGATGCTCATCCCATGGGAATAACTTCAGCAGCTGTTGTTGCATTATCAGGCTACTATCCACATCTTTTGGATCAAGACTTATCGGTCGATAAAAAAAATGAGATTTTTCCACTTATGTTAGGTCAACTAAAGGCCATTACGGCCGGAGTTTATCGTCATGGGCAGGGCAAGGATATGATTGACTCTGATCTATCCCTAGACTACACAGCTGATTTTCTCTACTTAATGAATGGTGAAAAACCTAATGAAGAAGTTGCAAAGTCATTAGATGTATTATTACTTTTACATGCTGATCATGAACAAAATTGTTCAACTTCAACAGTTAGAGTTGTTGGTTCATCTAAGGCAAATTTATTTGCTTCTGTTTCATCAGGTATCGATGCACTTTGGGGACCGTTACACGGTGGTGCTAATCAAGCAGTTTTAGAAATGCTTGAAGCCATTAAAAATGATGGTGGAGGGTATGAAAAATTTATTCTTAAGGCAAAAGATAAAGAAGATCCATTTAAACTTATGGGCTTTGGACACAGAGTCTATAAAAACTTTGATCCACGAGCTAAAGTTATCAAAGGATACTGTGATACGATTTTAGAAAAGCTTAATGTTCAGGATCCACTGTTAGATATTGCTAATGGACTAGAGGCTACTGCGTTGAGTGATGAATACTTTGCCAGTCGTAAACTATTTCCGAATGTTGATTTTTACTCTGGGATAATTTATAAAGCGCTTGGAATTCCAACAAATATGTTTACTGTTATGTTTGCCCTTGGAAGACAACCAGGATGGATCGCACAGTGGAAAGAAATGTCTGAAACTAAAGGTATAAAGATTACCAGACCAAGACAAATTTACTTAGGTAAGACTGACGAAAAATTATAAATAAAGATTTAATTTAATCTGGAGGGCTCTTGTATTTTATATAAGAGTCTTTTTTTTTATGCTGAAACTAGAATCTGTTCAAAATGAATTATTATATAAGTTTCGC
>JABJPQ010000620.1 GCA_018663815.1 Halobacteriovoraceae bacterium
GAAGTTTTCTAAACATCTCAACACCTGTTACGATTGTTTTTGATGCTTCTTTGATACCAATGATTTCAACTTCTTCGTTAACATTGATAACACCTCTTTCAATACGTCCAGTAACAACTGTACCACGTCCAGAGATTGAGAAAACATCCTCAACTGGCATTAAGAAATCTTTTTCAATATCTCTTTTTGGAGTTGGGATATACTCATCAACTTGAGCCATTAGTTCTAATATTTTAGTTGAACCAATTTCTGGGTTTTTTCCTTCCATTGCAGCAAGAGCTGAACCAGAAACGATTGGAGTATCGTCACCAGGAAAGTCATAAGCAGAAAGTAATTCTCTAATTTCCATTTCAACTAATTCTAATAATTCTTCATCATCAACCTGATCAACTTTGTTTAAGAAAACAACGATCGCTGGAACACCAACTTGTCTAGCAAGTAGGATATGCTCTCTAGTTTGAGGCATAGGACCATCAGCTGCTGAACAAACAAGGATGGCACCATCCATTTGAGCTGCACCTGTAATCATATTTTTAACATAATCAGCATGGCCCGGACAATCTACGTGAGCATAATGTCTTTTTTCAGTCTCATACTCGATGTGAGAAGTATTGATTGTAATTCCTCTCGCTTTCTCTTCAGGAGCCGAGTCAATCTCATCAAATGCTTTTACATCCATACCTGATGCTTCTGCAAGAGTCTTAGAAATTGCAGCTGTTAAAGTTGTTTTACCGTGATCTACGTGACCGATCGTACCGATATTAACGTGCGGTTTACTACGATCAAATTTTTCCTTAGCCATAATCTACTCCTTACAAAATATGCAAAATTGGCGTTTATCTAATATTTAAAAAATACTGTCATGAGTATGCTTTAAGCAATATCACCTGACAATAAAAAACACTACAAAATCAAAAAAAAATGGAGCTCACGATGGGAATTGAACCCATGACCTCGTCCTTACCAAGGACGCGCTCTACCCCTGAGCCACGCGAGCCAATTCAGAACAAGAACTTAATCTTTCTCCATTTTTTCAATATTTTTTATATGATTGAAAACATGTTAGCAATATAAATAATTGCTTTTTTAAAGAAAAATGGAGCGGGCGAAGAGGCTCGAACTCTCGACCCCAAGCTTGGAAGGCTTGTGCTCTACCAACTGAGCTACACCCGCTTATTTTTGGTATCATCAGTAAAAAATGGTGGCGCGGGAAGGATTCGAACCTTCGAAGGAATACTCCGGCAGATTTACAGTCTGCTCCCTTTGGCCGCTCGGGAACCACGCCCCTATTCAATTTGTGGAGCTGCTCACAGGAGTTGAACCTGCGACCGTCGGTTTACAAAACCGATGCTCTACCAACTGAGCTAGAGCAGCCCATTCCATCAAACTTTAAACTGATGAGGTCTAATTTTATAAACCTAGTTCAGTATAAAGGCAAGTTTTTTTTAGAAAATATTAATTAAGATATGAAACATTTTTCCATAGTTATTGCTGCAGCGATTGAAACATTTAAAGATTTTGTATCACCCAAACTCTTAAGTGAAATATGATTATCGACAACACGCAGGACTGCATTGCTTATGCCCACATCCTCTCGGCCAAAAACCAAACATGTACTTTGCTTTTCAAATTGCTTAGGTGCAAGCTCACCTTTAACATGCTCGCTTAAGGCCAGGCAATTTACCCCAAGCTCCTTAAGCTTAACCATGGTACGGGTAAGTTTTGAAACCCCTACCAAAGGAACAAACTCTGTCGCTCCTGATGCTATTCTAAAAAAAGATGGTGTTAAGCCAAACGATCTCTTATCTGGAATCACGACATAATCAACACCATAAAAGCTTGCTGTTCGCAAAATTGCCGCTGCATTATGTACATCTGTTACTTGATCGAGACATAAAATTTTTAAATTTTCTTTTGTTTCAACAGCTTTATAAAGAACAGAAACATCATGCACTTCTAAGGCTGAACAAATCAAAAAAACCCCCGAAGGTACACGTTGATATTCAAGATCTAAATCTCTAAAATAC
>JABJPQ010000228.1 GCA_018663815.1 Halobacteriovoraceae bacterium
ACTAAAATACTGATAATGATTGTTATTGATATTTTTATTTTTTCCATGTTATTTTCCTTTTATTTCATGGGAGTTGAGTAAATCCTTTACCAGCAATCCTGTCTGGATTACCGATTCCTTCGATCCTCTTTCCAATTGTTGAAAACCACTGTTTACCAGTTGCAGGTCATATTGTCTTTTTCTCTCTATCTCATCATTTAGAGTCTGAAATGCATTCAGATTTTCTCTCCGGGTTTGGTAATTGTTTTTCTGAATCATTTGGGAAACAAGCTGTATAGTTTCCATTTGGTATTTTCTATTCAATAATTCTACATTCTGGAAATCTTCATTATTCATACTATCATTGGTAATTTCCTGTCCACCAAAAGCGACTAAAATGCCATCATCTCCGTATTGGAAAAGTGGTTTTGAAATAAACAATGTTAAAAATATTATGGCAGCCGCGATACCCCATTTCATAGAATATACTAAAAGATTATTCACTTGCAATGAGAATGAACTGGGAGCTATTTGTGGAAGGTTGAGATCTTCAGTATTTTCAATTTCCTCTATTTCGACAAGGATATTTTTAGTAATCCTAAGTTCATCGAATTCGGCCTTACAGCTGTCACAGCTTTGAATATGTTTCTCTGTTAATTGTCTGTCATCATCTGTCAATTCGTCAAAAAGCAGATCTGTCAGTTTATCTTTTATATCAGTACATTTCATGATATCCGTACTCCTGAATATTCCATTTCTTTAATATCTTTTTGATTGATGTTAATCCATAATAACATCTGGATTTCTTCTTTTCATAATTGAGCGAACTTCAAAAATTTCATAGAAAGTAATTTCTAATAATCTTTTTGATATCGCAAAGAATGATAAGTCTTCCACTTTCTCTACCGAATTCATATAACGTTGAATTCTTTTCTCAAATTCAACACAGAACCAGTATTCTCTTTTCACTGTCCACCAGATCAGTATTCTTGAGACAATACTTAGTACAAAAACAGTAAGCATTGCGGGAATAAGATAATCAGTTGACATTACAACCAATAAATCAATCAAATTTTTAATGAACATTCTAAACCTCAGTCCTTTAGATTAAATCGTATAATAACTTTCTGTGATTTTTTGCAGTCAAATTTCTTGCAATACTCTCTTCTATTTAAACCAGATGCGATATTTCGCCCCTCAACTCCTTCTGCGAGGTAACTACGCCCAGTAACCTTTACAAGAGGAGTGATCTTTCTTTGGTATTTAAACTTCATCTTACTTACATCCGTCATATATCCAAATATACTTTTCGCTCTCTTAAAAGATAAATCTAAATTATAATTAAGAGCCGCTCTATCTTTTTTATCAAGACTTTTTGGATCTACAAATTTCCCTTTATAGGTTGGAGAAGAAAAACCAATAATTTCTACATTTTTAATATTTTCAGCAATCTTCTTATTTTTAAATAAAGCACTTGAGTATTCAGGTAAAAATTTTCGTAGCACTTTTTTCATATGCGCTTTAAGATTTGAGCTTCCTGAGTCAAAGTATTCATCACCAAAATTAATGGTAACCTCTCCGGTTTTGCCATCAACGTTAGCCTTAATTCCATTTTTGGTAAGACTTCTTTTTATATCTCTCGCTAATTTCTTCTTAGCCTCAACAATCTTTTTGTATTTTTTTAAGTCGCCTGATAAATTCTGATTCTTTTGTTTAAGATCATTAACTGATGCCAAGAATCTTTTATGATCCTTTTTAGCATTATCAAGCTTAGCCTGAAACTTATTGGCTTTTTGTTCCATTTGCCCTAAAGCATCCTGAGCATTAGTAACTTTAGACTCAAGGTCAGATAACGTTGACTCCAACATTTTTCTTTCATTTTGGGCTTGTTGTTTAAACTCTGCTAGGCGCTTAGATTTTTCTGCAGCAGATACTTGTTCCTTCTTTAACTTAGCTTGAAGGTTTTTCCTTTGAGAGTTAATTTTATTTTCAAAGTCGTTTTGCAGACTTGAGACTTTACTCTTATAATTTTCTTCTGCTTGTTTGTATTCATTTTCAAGCTGCTCTTTTTGCGCTTCTTTCTGTTGTATATTTTGATTTGCGACTTCGAGTCTTTGATTAGCATTGTCGATTTCACTTTCAAGACCTGAAAGTTTTGATGAAATACTTTCTTTCTCTTTTTTGAGATTATTAACTTTCTTTTGATTTTGTAACCTTAAAGTTAGCACTTCTTGTCGCATTTGCTTTTGGGTCTTTTTCTTGGCTTTTGCTTCAAGTTTTAGCTCTTTGATTTTATCTGAGAGGTTATTATTCAAACTAGAAATCATCTTCTCATTATTAACAATTAACTCTTTCTTTTGATTTAAATTAGATTCTAAGCTGTCTATTTCTTCTCTTTTTTGGTCTAGATCAAATTGTCTCTGAGCAATTTCATTATTTTGTTCTTCAATTTTAGCTTTTGCTTGCTCAATCTTATTTACTTTAGATTTGATACTACTGGCTTGATCAGTAATTGTTTGGTTCATATCAACTATTTTATTTTGTTGACCTGTAATGATTTCTTTTTTCGCAACAATTAAGCTATCCCTTTTTCGAATACGTTTTTTGGCCAATAGATTTGTATTAATTATATTTCTTACGAGCTGCTGATACTGATTTAAAGATTCTGTTGTTTTCGCATTTTTGTTTGCCTTTTTAATTAGCTCTCTTCTTTTTCTTTCAGCTTCTGATTGAAGTAATTCTAAATTAGACATTAAATCTTTATATTGTGCTATTTCATTTTCTTTTGCATCATTTTCTAAGTAATCACCCTTAAGAGTATTATAAGCTCGCAACTGTCTTTTAAGATCTTCATTTTCTTTAGCAAGTACTTTTGTTCGAGCATTATTTGATAAATTATTTGTTCCTGTCTTAACACTAGAGACGACATACAGAAGTAGAAAAACAACCGACAATACCATAAATAAATCTGAGTTTGATGTCCAGTGCTCTCCGCCACCGCCAGTTCCCTCAGTTCTCGATTTAGATTTTTCATAGTCAAAGGCCATTTTTTCTCTCTTTGAAACAGTTTACTTAATCCCTTTCGTCAATAAATTCATAGAGCGTTAGCAAGTTTTTCATGTAAGTAATTAAAATTTTAACTTTGGAAAAATTTCAATAGTTTAAATACTTTAGCAAAACACTCAACACGAGTATTAGAAGCCGGAAAGGGCCAGATTTACGCATCTAAGCTATTTCGTCCCCCTATAAAATCTTAATCAAGAATAGATCATTCATCTGCTAAATTTTGTTTGCTTCTAATCGTTTTTAAATATTGTGAGTAATGTTATTGAAGTAATGATAAAAAGCTTAGCCAATTAAAGTATGGCTTATCTTAAGCTTAAAACCTCTCAAGTATCTGTTTTTCAAATACGCTAGCACCTCAATAACTTAAAATAAAGTGTTCTAGAGGCTTAAAAATGTCTAATTAATTTACATATAATTAATACCTAATCTAAGGAGTTTTTACCCAAGTTATCACTAAAGCTGAAATAATTAAGACATATTAATAATTAAAAGCAGTACTTAATTAAACTAGGAGGTTTACATGATTAAAGCTTTTGCTATATTTTTAACAATCTTTGGATGTCAATTGAGTCTCTTTGCTGGAGAGCCTCAGGAAGTTGAAATTCAAGAAGTAAACAACCTTACTGTTTCTAATAAACGAATTGGCTCTGATCCAATGTGGGGAAATAAAGGCAAAACCGTAGCGATTGCTTCATTTGGGTCAAATGGTCAAAAATATGTAATATATTTTCCTCATGCTACAAGTATGGAACTCGTTAGAGATTACTTAAAAGAAGTAAAAATTTATTATTTAGATAATACAAAAATAACAAAATGGCTAGAAGGTTACTACATGTTTACTTACGAAAAACCTGAAGGGTGGTCCCATGAATTTTATATGCTTGATGATGAACAAAAAAAAGCAGTTACTACAACCTATATGTCACAAGCTGACTTGGAGCTACCATTAATTGGTCAAACTATAGGCTCGGTAATGAGTTTTGTTTACTCCAAGCAACAAGTAAAAAACTAGACCACTAGAAAAATGAATAATATTTGAGCAAATTAGCTCAGACATAAAAAATAAACCGCACAGATTAAGATAGATTATTAACAACGGAGAAAAAATGAAAAAACTATTAACTTGTATTTTACTTATAAGTTCAATATCGACCTTCAGTGCAGTAGATACTAAGAAAGAAGAAATCTTAGAAAAACTAAAAGATTGTACAAGTCTCTTTAAAGATCCAGAATGCCTAAAGTCCATAAACGATGCATTGGAGTATGCAATCCCTCAAGAAGATATTCGGAATGTCCTACCAGAAGAAGTGATTGTAGAGTTAGCTGAATTCTTATCTTCAATCAGCTATTAAACAAAAATAAGACAATAAAAAAGCCCTTAATCTAAGGGCCATTTTATTATTTAAATAATGTAATAAGTAAGAATTATGATCTAATTTTTCTTGATCTAAATTTCTTGTTAAATTTCTCAACTCTACCTTCAGTATCAAGAATTTTTTGAGTTCCTGTATAGAAAGGGTGAGAAGCTGAAGAAATATCAACTTTAATGTATGGATAAGTTTTACCTTCATGCTCAATAGTGTCTTTAGCATGAATTGTTGATTTAGTAAGAACCTTAAAATCAACTGAAATATCGTGGAATAAAACTTCTCTATATTCTGGGTGAATGTCTTTTCTCATAATTTATATCCTGTTCGTAACTGTATTAATTTAAAAAAGTACGTGAGAACTTATTATTTATAGCGATATAAGTCAATATAATAATAAAAACTTCTGACTTTATTTCCCACTTTCTTTAATAATTTTAATAACTTGCTCTTCTGTTAGTTTTTTCACTTTATCCAATGTTTTGTGCTCATCCGGTAAAGAGTAGTTCTTTGTCCCTGCTTTCAGATACATTCCGTACTTTCCATCAACAATTTTCACTGATTTTTTCAATTTTTCAACTTTTCCAAAATCTTTAAGAACTGTGCCGCCTCTACCAAACTTTGGCATATTGAGTATTTCAAGTGCCCTAGCTAGCTCAACCGTATAAACATCATCTTCTTTTTTAAGGGATCTAAACTCTCCATCATGCATGACATAAGGACCAAATTTACCATTATTTGATAGGATTGGCTTGCCAGTCTCAGGATGATTTCCAAGTTCTCTTGGCAAAGATAAAAGCTTTAGAGCAAAGCTCATCTCGATCGTTTTTGGTGTCATTCCCTTAGGTAAGGAAGCTCTGCGCGGCTTAGGATTTTCTTCGGTAACTTCACCTTGTTGCAGGTATGGGCCATATCTTCCAACTAAACAAAAGATTGGCTCGCCTGTATCTGGATGTTCACCAATTGGTTCCGGTCCACGTTTACTCATCTCAATTAATTCATCAATATC
>JABJPQ010000359.1 GCA_018663815.1 Halobacteriovoraceae bacterium
AATGTACGTTTTTTTGCATCTGAATATATTAGAGAACAAGCATTTAATACCCTTAAAGATGAACTGCCATACGAACTTGCTGTTGTTATTGATGAATTTTATGATGCCAAAAACAAAGCCGAAACGACAGAGGCCGCTAAAGTTTCAGCAACAATACTTGTCAATAGACCATCTCAGCGAGCAATTGTTGTAGGGGCCAAGGGGGGAGTCATCCGAGAAATTGGTACAAATGCGAGAAAGAAAATTGAGGCAATGATAGGCGGAAAAGTTAATTTAAATCTGCATGTTAAAGTGAGCCCTAAATGGTTTAAGAATAATTTTGTGCTAGATGAAATTGGTCTGCCAAGAACACAAAAATCAAATCGCGTGTGGAGAAAAAAATCATGAAACCTAATAAACGATCTTGTGTCATTTCCGTTATTGGAAGACCAAATGTTGGAAAAAGTACGATTTTTAATCGTATTATGAAAAAATCATTTAAGGCCATGGCTTATGATCAACCTGGAGTTACGCGGGATAGACATTACGGAATAGCAACTATTGATGATCAAACATGTGAGAACTCTTTGGATGTCATTATGGTTGATACTGGTGGGTTTTACCCTGAAAAAGTGGAAACAGTCACAAAAATGGGCAAAAGAAAAACAGCAGAACCATTTTTTAATATTATGGCCGATCATGCCAAACTTGCTATTGATGAGTCAGACCTTGTTTTAATGGTGGTAGATGTAAGAGAAGGTCTTTTGCCTTTTGATAAAACTATTTGCGATTATATCCGAACAACAAAAAAAACGATGTGGCTTTTAGTTAATAAGTTTGACTCTGACAAACAATGGGGTGATGAAGCTGATTTTTATGAACTTGGCTTACCAGAAGAGAGTTTCTTTATTGTATCAGCAGAGCATAATCGTGGATTAGTGACCTTAAACGAAAGGATTTTTCTTTTTGCAGATAATTTTGAAACAGAAGACGAGCATGATATTCAAAGAGGTGTTAAGCCTAATCATGATGTTATCGCAAATGTTGCAATCATAGGTGCGCCTAATGCAGGTAAGTCCACGCTACTTAATCAATTTGTTGGTGCAAAAAGAGCTTTAGTTTCGGATATTGCAGGAACGACAGTTGATCCAATTGAAGGTTATTTTGATCTTTTCTTTGGCCAAGATGTTGCGGCTTTAAATGCGAGGGAAAATCAGTTTCGCAAGAAAAACTCTGAACTTTTAGGTGAACTAGATGACTTTCAAGAAGAACTTGATGATGCTGAATTGTTAGCATTTGGTCAAATGCCAGATGAATATAAAGGTGGTGTTAACTATGATGAAGATATTGAGACGGAAGATTCTGAGTTAGAATTTGAAGATGTGGATAATGATCTTTATTCCATTGAAGACTTAGAAAAAAGTTTAGATAATGCAAAAGAAGAATCAATAATAGAAAGTCATGATGATGTGAAAGAAGTTGCTAAAGAAGCCATCAAAGATAATTTTAACCCTTTTCGTTCCGTTAAGCTCGTTGATACTGCTGGGATTCGAAAACAAAAAAATGTTGAAGGCTTTATTGAGGAACAATCTGTTTACCGTTCATTAAAAGCTATTACCGAAGCCGATGTTATTATTTACATGATTGATGCTACCAAAGGGATCTCTCATCAAGACCGACGTTTATGTGATATCGCCATTGAAAAAGGAAAATCAATTATAATCTGCTTGAATAAAACGGATTTAATTAATGATATTCTTAAAGATAAAAAACGTAAAAAGGAATGGCTACTGGACTTAAGAGCTACTATTCCATGGCTTAGTTTTTGTGAACTAATAACTGTTTCTGCGAAGACGGGTTCGCATATGCACACATTAAAAACATCGCTTAAGAAAACGATTCTTGTTCGAAGTAAAAAGGTAACCACTGGGAAGCTAAATAAGCTTGTCTCTTATCTGGTTGATAAGTATCCTGTTATGTTACACAAAACGAATGGTACCGTTTTAAGAGTGAAATATGCTTCGATGTTAAAAGCCGAGCCACCGACAATTTTACTTTTTACTAATAAATCAAAAGGTATTCCAAAAAATTATCGAAAATATTTAACCAATGGTATTAGAAAAGAATTTAATATTATCAACACTCCTGTGCATTTAATTTTTAGAACGACTACGGATATTGAGAAAAGGATGAAACGGACTCAGTAAATAGTCGGCTTAGATATTTTTTTTGAGGGGCATAGCTACGTCATTAGGTCTTGCAAATAAAGAAATATTTCGTGGCGATATGGCCATATCAAAAGTTTCACAAACGTCTACTTGAAAGCCTTGCTCTTGTAAGAAAAGAGCACGATCTAGAATAAGATATAATTCAACCACGCGAGCTAGATGTGACCTGATGATACCGAGCATTTGAATTTCTTGAACATGCACTTGCTTGGCATTAAAAAAATCATCTAGTTCAGCATTATTATAATCTTTGGCCATAGGATGATATTTTTTTGCATATTGCGAAAAGTTTAGTTGGTAATCGCTCTTCACTGCATTCCCAAGTGTCTCAAATCCTTGTTGTCGTTTTTCTTGCATAAATAAATGAAGTGAATAGCGCCGGTCCTTAACATCTTTTCGTTGGTCAAATTCTTTTAAACTAAGTTTTTTGTAAGACTTTGCGGCCATGGTTAGCGCGTGATTACTTAAAATGAGAGG
>JABJPQ010000122.1 GCA_018663815.1 Halobacteriovoraceae bacterium
ACAAAAGAGTACATAATTAAAACTCCCAAAGAACTAAAAATTAATACTTACCTCTATAAAATAACAGCTTTTCAAAAAAAATGACATAAAATTGACAATTTTTAGATTAACTTTGCTAAATTTATAAGCATGAAACTTGACCTTTTTCTTTTTTCATTTGCCCTCATCCTAGCATTCGTTTCAGGTAATATTACATACTTTATAAAAACTGACGAAACCATTGATCTAAAAGATGTAAAAGAAATAAAAACTCTACACACTGAACTTCAAGAAGAAGTCACTCCCCATATAAGACTCGACTTGAATAAAGATTATCCAAGTAAGCAACACCTCGAATTACTGACAAAAATACCCCCCATTAATTTTGCAACGAAAAATTACCTCATGAATTCATCCGCATGTTTGAAGTCTAAACTCTCGCAAATTAGTTCAAGTTTTATCAAAAAGGAAACTTTATGGATGGCATACCTGTGTAATCAAGTCGAAAGTCTACCAACTTCTTTTTTTAACTCTGCTCCTTTTTTACATCCCTCTGGTAAAAGCTATGCGTACATGAAATATAAGATGCTACGCTCTTATACTAAAAAAGCTTATTGGCTTGATCACTTCACAAAATATATGCACATATCGGAATTAGCAAAACTACGATGGCCAACAAGTGCCCATCAACGATTTTTAATGAATCAAAAATTTGAGATTTTAAGTAATATTATGGTCAATCAAAATGCATTTGCTTCGACTAATTACTACTTTATAAAGACGGGAAATCTAAAGTATTACGTGCTTGATTTTAAAAAAGCCAAAAGATTCTTTAAACGTGCCAGGTACGTCCTCTCTGATGAGCTCATGGCATGTGAGTTTAAAATTGGCAATCTCTGCTGGAAAAAAAAACCACATAATATAAAAAGTTTATTTTCTCAATCAACGATTGTACTCTTCATAGGTACGTTAATAATTCTGCTTATTACGGCCAAAGGTCTTTTTCATCGATTGCGAAGAAAAAAAGTTGAAGAGGAGCGAAAAAAGCATGCTTTACGCACCCTTACTCATGAGCTTCGAACACCAATTACCTCGTTACTTTTACAAATAAATAATATTAATCAAACAAAAAATATGTCGCAAGAGCTGCAAGAGCAAATTGCAAGAATTGAAAGTCAGGTGTATCGATTAAAACACCTCGCTCAAAAAAGTCAAAGCTATTTACAAACAGATAGCTCTGATTTGATTCACCTAAACAATAGTCAAATCTCTTCTCTTCATCATTTTTGTGAAGAAATTCTTACAGAGTATGAAAGTGGATCAATTCAATTAACAACCATCAAAGATTCTGATTTATGTATTGACTCTTATTGGCTGCGCATGTGTATTAATAACCTATTGGAAAATGCATTTCGCTACGGAAAGCTTCCAATAGAGCTAGAGCTCAATAAAACTGATCATTTTATAACAATCGCTATTAGAGACCAAGGTCAAATTGCCTACAGCAATATTAATCAAGTTTTAAAAGCCCAACATCATCAATCAAAAGGACTAGGTTTAGGCTTAGTTATCGTAAATAAAACACTTAAAGAGATGGGGGCAAAACTCACATTGAGTAATGGTCCTACAGAATTTAAAATCTTTTTACCTTTAACCAAGGAAGTAAACAATGCCTAATATTTTACTTGTCGAAGATGATAAAAGCCTGGGACCAGTCCTGGAACAAACCCTCACTTCAGAGGGCTACAAGATTACCGTATGTACAAACCTAGCCGATGCAAAAGAACAAGACTTTAAAGTTTTTGATCTTATCTTACTAGACTGGATGTTACCCGATGGACAAGGCCTTGATCTTTTAAAAGTCATCAATGAGCAACTTCCCGTAATTATGCTAACAGCAAGAACTGATTTAATAGATAAGGTCTTGGGACTTGAAAGTGGAGCAAGTGATTATATTACGAAGCCTTTTGAACCAAGAGAGCTACTGGCCAGGATACGTGTTCAACTAAGAGAACAAAATGTGATATCAAATGATAACCCAACGGATGACGTGACAGAGTATGTCCATAATGAACTCGTTATGAATCTAACTGAAAGAAGAGTATTTTACCATAAAAATGAAATTACTCTCACAAAGATGGAATTTGATTTACTTCAATTACTGTCAGCAAACCCAAAACAAATTTTTTCACGAGAAAAATTGCTGGATCAAGTATGGGGGTATGAGAATTATCCGACGACAAGAACTGTGGACACACATGTTCTACAACTACGTCAAAAGCTGCATAACGACCTCATAAATACGGTAAGAGGTGTAGGTTATAGATTTAATCCAGATCATGTCTAAAGTTGACATAAACATAACAAGACTTTGACTCAGGAATATTTTGATTGTGTACGATAGAGAAGGTAATCAAAATAAAAAAGGAATAAATATGTTAAATTACTTTAAACTCATCTTACTTATTGCTGCGGCCGTGCTTATAACTTCATGTAGTACTGATAAGGCATTCAAAAAACAGCTTATTAAAACACTTAAAGAAAACCCTGAGATTGTTTTTCAAACGATTAAAGAACACCCCAGCGAATTTATGCAAACAGTGCAAGGAGCAGCTCAAAATGCCCAACAAGACATGGCCATAAAAAGAAAACAACAAGAAGAAAATGAGCTTGCAAAATCATTTGAAAAACCACTTAAACCTGTCATTACTGAAAAGCAAATTTACCGTGGAACTAAAAATGCACCAATAACTATTGTAGAGTACTCAGATTTTGAATGCCCATTTTGTTCTCGTGGTTTTACAACAGTTGAGGAGCTCTTAAAAAAATACGATGGTAAAATTCGTTTCGTTTTTAAACACCTTCCTTTAAGTTTTCACCCATCTGCTATGTTAAGCGCACAATACTATGAGGCGATTGCCCTTCAATCCCCCAAAAAAGCATTTAAATTTCATGACATGATTTTTCGAAACCAAAGTAAATTAAAAAAAGGGGAAGCTTTTTTGACTAAGATTGCTAAAGATTTAAAGGTTGATTTTAAACGGCTCAAAAAGGATTTAAACTCTGAAAAAGTGACTTTAAAAATTGATCAAGATATTCAAGAAGCAAAAAAGTTTGGCATTCAAGGAACTCCAGGCTTTGTTATTAATGGCATCCCAGTCAAAGGTGCCTACCCTGCATCTCACTTCGAAAAAATTATCTCTAAACTTCAAGCTAAAGGTAAATTAAAACTCTAATTTTTCGATGTTTGGCCCTCTAGAATTAGAGGGTAACCATTCAGGTCAATTCTAGTTAAAGCAGCAACGCTTAGATTTTTTACCCGATCCACAAGGACATGGAGAATTTCTTCCTGGTGCAATAATTTGCTTGGTAACTTCAATAACAGGTTTTACCACATTCGTAGTTACGACTTTGGATAAGAATTCTGGGGAAACTCGCCAATGGTTATTGTCAGTACATACAGTGACTGTCTTTTGATTAAATCGAATAATTTTTCCCTCAATAATTCTTCCATCGTCAGCAAAGCTAACTTGGTCATTCAGATCAAATCTATCCATATATTTTTGAGATTCACGTTGGCGGCGAAGCCTTAAGTGATCA
>JABJPQ010000070.1 GCA_018663815.1 Halobacteriovoraceae bacterium
GTTAGAATAAGCAGACCCTCACTATCTTTATCTAATCGGCCGGCAGCATATACTTCTGGTGGCAAATTGAAGTTAGCTAAGGTTGAATCCTGCGCTTGAGCGCTAAATTGGGTTAGGACTCCATAGGGCTTGTTAAAAGCAATATACTTGAATTTACTCATAGCATTGTGATACACCTTCATTGCTAGGAAAGGAAATAGTAATGGCTAAAATTACCCAAAAAAAAGACGTTAATATTGTATGGACTGATGATCCCGATTATAAGAAGCCTTCAAAAACAAAAGCTGTTTTTGAAATGATTCCCTCAGAACATATATTAAGCATCCGTCCGGAAAAAAAAGGACGTGGAGGAAAGACGGTAAGCGTTTTATATGACTTTCCTGTTGGTAGCGATGACTACTTTAAAAAACTAACAAAAAAAATCAAACGAGAATGTGGTAGTGGTGGAACTTTTAAGGGCCAGAGCATTGAAATTCAAGGTGATCACCGGGAAAAACTAAAACTCTTTTTGGAAAAGCTTGGTTTTAAGGTTAAGTTTACTGGGGGATAACTCCCAAATCGATCTCGTAATTATAGTCAGTTAGATAATTATCTTCTAAAATATTTAATAAAGAGACAATATTTCAAGTAAGTTTTACATACTGTGTTGTTTTGTGATGCGCCGCATGATCTGGCGATGTATTATAAACTCGTTAAGATATTAATTACGAGGAGTAAATTATGAAAACACAAAAGAGTATGCTCTCAAAAGGCGTTTTACTACTAGCTATGAGCTGCGCTACTTTTTCGGGGGCCATTGCTAATGAAGAGCAATACCTTAATAATGATCCAATTAATATTAATGGTTATGTGCAAGAAGAGGCCGTTGTCACTGATGCAGAGCTAGAAAATGTAAAAGGTGAGCTAAGAAAACAAAAAACAGCAATTGTTGTTAATAAAGAAAAAAAGAAAAAGTATAATCAGCTTTCTAAGTCAACAGAGAAGTTGGCAGATGTTACAGAAGAGATGATTGAAGAGCGTAAAGAATCACGTGAATCGATAGACAAATTTAATAAAAAAATTGATTGTCTAATGGCCGAAGGGTTTAAAGAAGGATGTGAAGAATACGTAAAAGCTCCCAAAGAAGATATTGTTGTCGTTACTCAAGCGGCACCAGTTGTGGTTGCTCCAATTGAAACTGCACCAAAATCAACTTTTGGTTCTTCAGTAAAAGTTCTTCCTTATACTGGTTTAACAACCTTTATGTCTGAAAATGAAGATTTAGAGGCAGGTCTGGTTGGTGGGCTAAGAGTTGAATCAAATATAAATAGTCGTTTTAGTGTTGGTATTGGATTCAACTATACAACTTTTAAAACTGAAGATTTTGGTGGTTCAAATTACATTAGTAATAACTATGCCCCATATTATAATAGTTATTATAATGGAAGAGATATTGAATACAAGAATATGAACTTTGATATGTATGCAAAATACTTCTTGGTTGAAAATAATATGTTTAGACCTTATCTCGGAGCTGGTCTTGGTTATAATAGAACGACCATGGAATACTCTAATAATGATGCTGCAAGTAGCTCTTATAATGGCCAATACTATGGTTACCAATTTGGAACCGAAGAAGTTAAAAGTAGTAATGTAAATATTGAACTCATGCTTGGTTCTGAAGTTAAGTTTACAGAGTCATTTGGAGCAAACCTTGAGTTAAGTTACTTAAGAGGTATTGGAAGTAATATTTCGTCTGAAAATGGAATGAATAGCTATCAAGCACCAGATCAAAGAAGACTTGAAGATCTGTCTGGTGAGCTTGGAGAAGCAAACATTGTGAGTTTATTTGTTGGGTTATTGGTTGAATTTTAGGAGTATAAAATGAAAAAAACAATACTAACTTTCACCATGGCTTTAAGTATGTGTTGCGTCTCCCATGCAGGTATTACTTCTGCAGGTTTAGGTGGCGCAATTAGAGTTTTAAAAACATCTAGCCTTATTCCAAGACACTTAATGCTAGAAGTATCAGAACAGGTACTAAAGCAGAATATTAAAAAGGGTGAGAATTACATTCACTCAATTACTCGAGTGAAAGATGGATATCATGTTAGATCAGGAATCTATCATGGTAAAGAAGCTCCCGGAACTCTTACATCAATCCGCGAAAGCTATTTTAGCTTTAGTGACTTTATTGTCCACGCATCTTCCGATGGAAAAATTCTTTTAACAGCTCAAAACCTTCATGGGGTTGAGTTTGCCGGAGAATTTGTTTTTAAAACAGCTCCTCGTTCTAGTCAATTAGGTGGTTCACTTTTAGA
>JABJPQ010000409.1 GCA_018663815.1 Halobacteriovoraceae bacterium
AAAATGATCGAATTGAAATTGAAAATTATGAAATTCAATTAAAGGAATTACCTGTTGCTTCAAAAGAAATTGAAGAAGTGGGTGAGTTTGATAGCAGCCTTTTTGATGACCCTTCTAGTGAGGAAGCAGATCCAGTTGATGATGTGAAAATAGAAGATTTTGATCAAGGATTGGAAACTGAATCAAACAATATTGATGATCAAATTGAGGTTGATGAGGAAGTTGATTTTGAAGATGAATCAGGTTTTGAAGTTGAGGTTGATAGTGATGTCGAGAAAGCTGACGATCAATTCGTTGAAACTGAAGATCCCATTATTGATAATGATGATGATTTTGAAATAGATTCACCTACAGATCAAGCGCAAGAGGAATACGTTGAAAATGAGATAGACGATAATGAATTTGAAGTTGCAGACGAAGAGCTAAATACAAATGGCCTAGAGTTGGATTCAAATAGTGAATCGGAAGGTGACTTTTCAAACAATGATAATTTTGAAGAAGGCTCTCATGTTGAAGATCCAGATGCATTTGGTGATAATGATAGTTTTGGTGAAGGTTTTGAAAATGATGTTGGAGAAACAACAAAAGTTTATCAGACCTTTGCAAAGTTTAGTTTAAAGCTATTTGGAGAGTTTGCACCCTTTGATAAATATTTACTTAGCGATGATGAAACATTTGTGGGAAGAGATGCAGACAAATGTAGTATTGTTTTGGATGACCCTGAGGTTTCAAAAGTGCATGCCGTTATCAAGCGCTCAAGTGCCAAATGTGAGGTTGTCGATCTCGACTCAGCCAATGGTATTTTGTTTAATGGAGAAAGGGTAAATCGTTCAGCATTAACGAATGGAGATGAGTTTCTGATCGGTGATACGACTTTTACTGTTGAAGTCACCTCTGATCTTTTAGAGGCAGAACAAGATATGTTAATGCCTGTTGAGGACAATCAAGAGGTTGAGATTGAAGAGGTGATTGAGGAAGAAGTTGGCTACGAAGATTTTGACGGTGAAGGTGGCGCGGCAGATGATGGCAATACCGATGAAAAAAGTATTGTTAAAAAAATCCTTAAAGACCCAAAAAAGAGAATGATTGCAATTTTTGTTCTATTGGGTGTTTTATTTTTGTGGTTGGAAACTGAGGAAGATACTCCCGACGTAGGTCCTGAAAGTAGTATTGCAAAAAAAAATAAAACCTCCAATGAAAATAAAAATGTCAAAAAAAAGAAACACTCTGCTGAGACTTTGGGAAAACTGGAGCAAAACTATGCTTTGGCCATGGCGAAAAGTACAGATGAAGAGTTTTACGAAGCAAAAGAATATATAGATATTGTAGCGAATATTGATCCTAATTATAAATTCACTCAGTCTCTTTTAAAATCTATTCAAGAAAGTTTGGAGGCGATTGAGAAGCTAAAAGATGATGAGCGAATTGAAAAAGATCGGCGAGTTAGGCAATTAAAAGTTAATGCCTTATTAGAGAAAGCAAAAGATGCGGTTAAAAAGCGTGAAGTAAAATCTGCGAAAAACTATTTTAATTTAATTTATGAGATGGATCCTGAGAATATTGATGTACCTCCCCTAAAATTAGAAATTGAAGCTTACGTCGAAAATAAATTAAAAAAAGAGCAAGAACTTGCGATTAAAAAAGCAGCAAGACAGGCGAAGGTGGATAAGCTCATCCCCGGTAGAAATTTATTTAATAAAGGTTTATGGTATCAAGCAATAAATAAACTCGAACTTTTTCTAGGTGAAAAAGATATGGATGAGGATTTAATTAAAGATGCTGCTAAAATGCTTAGTGAAGCTAAAACAAAATTGGCAGCAATGGTTAGCCCATTGTTAAGTAAAGCGCGATCATTTAAAGAAGGTGAGGATTTAAAACAAGCCTACGAAACATATGGAGAGCTATTGAAATTCGATTCGTTAAATGTAGAAGCATTAAATGAACGAGATAGTATTTTTCAAGCTCTTAAACATCGATCACGTAAGATTTACCGTGATGCTTTGGTTGCAGAGTCTTTAAGCTTATATCCTAAAGCAAAAGAAAAATTTCAAGAGGTTCAGCAAATTTCACCTGAAAATAGTGAATACTATATTAAAGCAACGAAAAAGCTAGAAAACTATTAGGAGTAAAAATGGAGTTGGTTAATTTTTCAGCAGAAACTCATCAAGGTCCTTTTTTGAATGTTAATGAGGATGGGTTTTCTTTTGACTTTGAAGATGAAATTTATACTGTGCTAGATGGTTTTGGAGGAAATGGTGTTGGTGACAAAGCCGTCGAAGAATTACAGGTTAACATAAAGCGCTTTTATAAAAACTTTGTACAAGACAGAAACTCAACATTACCCTTTTTTTATAGTCCTCGGTACTTACTCGAGGGAAATGCATTAATCAATGCAGCCCTTTTCTCTCATCATGAGCTTTATAAATCAAATCTTGAAAAAGATGTTTCTATAAGAGCAGGCTCTTCAGGAATCTTGATGGTAAAAGCAGAAAGTGTTATCTCTTTATTGGGGTTAGGGAATTGTCGAGCCTATTTACTTCGTAAAGGCAGGTTAATATCACTTTTTATAGAGGATAGTTTTCGTTTATTATCAAAAGATAAACATGAATCTTTTTTAAAAAATGTACCATTATCAGGCTTTGGAATGTTTGCTGATCTCCATTATCAATTAAGGGAAGTTCGGGTAACGGAAGGTGATAAAATTATTTTGCTTACAGATGGTGTTTATGGGCGAGTTGATGAGGATGAGTTACAGGCCGCTATTATTTCTCAAACAGTAAATCTTAGAGCTAAAATACATGAGCTTTTCAATATTTCAAATTCCCGTGGTAACTTGGATAATCAAACGTGTATGATTTTAGAATTTTAAATTCTTGAGTAAGGACGTCGGTCAATTCCCTTAAATGCTTAAAATTAGACATTTCATTCAATGCTATCTACCATATAAAATAGTATGTTTTAAACAAGGATGTTTTAATGAAGCATAAGGTAATCATTGCGGATGATAGCCAAACAATTCAAAAAGTAATCAAAATAACACTTGCTAATGAAAACTTTGAATTGGTTGAATGTTTAGATGCCAGCAATCTAATTGGTCTTACTGAGGAACATTCACCCTCGCTTGTACTACTTGACTTTAATTTATCTGAAGATAAAACAGGATATGATTTATCAAAAGAGTTAAAAGAAATCTGCAGTCCTAAAATTTTAATGTTGTATGGTACTTTTGATACTGTTGATGAATCACTTTTCGTTGATGTTGGAATTAATGGCCATATTGTAAAACCATTTGATGGAACAAAATTTATTTCCTTATGTCGCCAATTAGCTGAAGATAGTGAGCTTGAAGAAGATGACTCTTTTGATGATGAAGGTGATGAAGCGGAGCAAGTTGTTGAAGAAATTGTACAAGCAGGTCCAGAAGAGACTGAAGAGTTAGATGATTTTGTTGAATTAGAAGAGAGTCATATTGAAGAGCAAGCTCCGTTTGAAGCTGTTATCTTGGAAGAAGATGAATGGGTTGTTAATCAACCTGAAACTGAAGAGAGTGCTTCTATTGAGCCTGTAAATGATGACTTAACTTTTGAAGATGTGATCTCACAGGAAGAAATGAATAAGCTAGAAGCAGGAATGCAAGATTGGGGAATAGATATTCCCGGCGTAATCGGAGCACAAGCTGGGGAAGTTCAAGTTCCTCCGGTTATTGGCGATAAAGTTGTTGCACCGGTTGAGCAAGAAGAAACTTATCAAGAGGATATAGCAGTTGAGTTTGTAAGTCCTCAACTAGAGCCTGAGACAGATATTACTGATATTACAAATTCTGTAGTAGAAGAAGTATTAGGCGAGGTAGAAGTAGATGTACCTTATCAACAAGAAGATGCGCTATTGCCTCAAAAGCAAGACCTTGAGTACCCTGATGTGGGAACAAAAGAAGAAAAACTCCGTTCCGAGCCAGAGCTTGTTGAATTAGATGAGCTTGTAGATTTTGATGTCAATGAAGATTCTTCTGAATGGATCTCATTAGATGAAACTCTAGGTACAAGTACTGAAGATGAAATAAAAAAGATTGAAGCAGAAATCTCTGATGAAGTTGGTGAACAATTATGGTCCGTGGATGAAGTTGTTGAAGAGTACGTTGAAGAACCAGCAGATGATCAAACCATTGAATTTGCAACTCCTGAAGCTACAGCTGTAGAGCAGCTTGAGGAAAGCACTAAACAACCGATTGCAATTGAAATCTCAGAAGAGAGTATAGAACAAAAAGTTGAACAGCTATTAGCTCCAATGCTTGAAAGAATGGTACAGGAAAAGGTCGAAAGTATAATTGAAAAAATCTCTTGGGAAATTATTCCTGACTTAGCTGAAAACCTAATAAAGACAGAGTTAAAACAAGTAACTCAAGATGTTCTGGGCTCAGAATCTAATTGATCCTGTATAGAATTTATTAATTTTATTGCTCGTTTTAATGAGTGCTTCACCTGCTGCGCCGATACCTATAAATTCACCTTGAGTTGTTAGTTCAGATTCGACTAAACTTATTTTTTGATTGAGATGGATACAATGATTATTCCATTTTTGGATTACATCAGTAGCAGAGATTCTGTTTTTTTTAATGAAGGTTACAATCTTATGGGCTTCATGCATTTTATCCAGTTCAAAAGACTTCTCGAATAAATGACCATATTCCAAGTGGTATTTGTCGTTGATGACTTTTTGTTTGCGCTTAAAGTAATTAATACCCACACCAACAATGAGCCTATCATTGGCGTTGTGGATTAATATACCTGCAACCTTTTCTCGGTTCGATGTTAAAATGTCATTGGGCCATTTAAGCTTTAATTCGATTGCGTGATTTTGAGAAAAATACTGAGTTAGAAGAACACCAACTTCTAGTGATGTTAGAGAGAGTTGCTCATTTGGCTCCAAGGTAAAAGAAAGGCACAAAGTATTCTCGTCGGCATCCCATTTATTAGAACGTTGGCCATGTCCTTGGGTTTGTTGATCACAAGATATAATTGTGTCTTCTGCTTTGTTTGCTTCTTGTTGTCGCAAGTAGTCTTGAGTAGACTGAATGGTTTTAAAATGAAGATGATTCAATGCTTATTCCAATGAAAAAAACTTATGTTATAGTCATCATATAATTTAAAAAAGAGGTGTCAATCATGAGTTTAATAAAGCGTAGTCAACCAAGAGAAATTAATTTTACCAAAGGAATCAATCCCTATGCTGAGGGGTCGATCATTGCTGAATTTGGTAATACAAAAGTTCATATTACTGCAACGATTGAGGAGAAAGTTCCTGGCTGGATGAAAGGCACGGGTAAGGGCTGGGTTACAGCTGAGTATAGTATGTTGCCGCGAGCAACTCATGATCGAGTTAGAAGGGAGCGTAAAAGCGTTGGTGGTCGTACGCAAGAAATTCAACGTTTAATTGGAAGATCTCTGCGTGCAGTTGTGGACATGAAAAAACTTGGGGAACGACAAGTGGTGCTTGATTGTGATGTTTTAGTTGCCGATGGTGGCACAAGAACAACATCTATTTCGGGTGCATTCGTGGCTCTAGAGATGGCCATTCAAGGTTTATTAGATAAGAAATTAATAACAGAAAGCCCAATTAAAGAAAGAATGGGTGCGTTGAGTGTGGGAATTGATAGAGATGGCAAAATTATTGCCGATCTTAATTATGAAGAAGATTCAACTTGTGAAGCTGATGTAAATATTGTGATGACTGAATCCGGAAAGTTTATCGAAGTGCAGGGAACTGCGGAAGGTGAGCCTTTTTCAAGAGAGCAACTTGATGCTGTACTAGAATGTGGAAAAACAGCTCTTGAAAGTGTATTTGTAAAACAAAAAACGGCACTGGATAGTTAATGGAATTTATACTCGCTTCAGCAAATGCACATAAAGCCCAAGAATTAAATGAACTTTTAAAGCTAGGCGGTCTAGATATAATTCCCGCGGCCAGTAAAGTTGATGTTGTGGAGGATGGAACTTCGTTTGAAGAAAATGCTTTTAAAAAAGCGAGTGGTTATTTTCAAAAATTTAAGCAACCATGCGTCTCTGATGACTCTGGCCTGGTTATTCCCGCGCGTAAAGATATCCTTGGAATATACTCTGCAAGGTACGCTGATGAGTTTGAGGACTATAAAGATAAAAACCGAATACTATTAGAAGATATTCAAGCTTTAAAGGGTGATGAGCGTGAGGCTTATTTCGCATGTTCTCTATGCTTTTATATTAGCGCTGAAGAGGTTTATTTTTTTGAAGGACGTGTCCATGGAAAAATTTCACACCGGGCCTCAGGGGATGATGGCTTTGGCTATGACCCCATATTTTTACCTAATGGCCGTGATGGAAAGAGTTTAGCAGAATTACCAGATTGGAAGATGATTAATTCACATCGCGCCAAGGCTTGCGGTGCAGCGAGTAAGTTCTTTAAAAACAAATAATTATTGCCAATTGAGCTAAAATAAATTAAAAAATAACTTCAAGATTTTCGGGGTGTAGCGCAGCCTGGTAGCGTAACTCGTTTGGGACGAGGAGGTCGGAGGTTCGAATCCTCTCACCCCGACCAAAAATTTTGAAACATGCTGATGAACCCAATAGGATCAGTGACTTAAAAAAGCCTTTTCTTCGGAAGAGGCTTTTTTTTTGGTTTTCCCAAGTCTTAACGAACTTACTCTAAAAATTCTTAACTTTTAATGTATCACTATTTTTAATATTTACAGCTGTATTGGTTTTAATTAATATTAGACTAATATACTCTGGTCTTGTGCTGTTGAACTGATTGTTATTAAAGAGTTTTTTACATAGCTGTTGTTGTTTGATCATGGTAAGTCGTTGTTGTATTATGACAACACTTTTTTGTTGTTGCTTGTTGATAACGTTATAGTGATGTGGTATAGTAATAACATGAACTGTTTAAAGTGTAATAAATTAATCGAAGAAACACCTGCTTATGGGCTACATCAAGTGTGCTTTACAAAGCTGTTTGATTTGGACGGTGTCTACGAGTTTACAGAGCTAGATCCAAAAAGTAGTGAGACAAAAAAGCAAAGTCCTGAAATAAAAAAAAAGAAGGATACATTTTTTCATGGAAATTACTTAAAGTATTCAGCGAGATTGAATGGACAAGAGTATATTTTAAAAATTCAGGAGGATGAGTATCCTGAATTACCAGTTATGGAGTACGTTTGTAATCAAATAGCAAAAATTCTCGGTCTTGAAGTTCCCAAGTTTTATTTAATAAACTTTAATGGAAAAATGACATTTGTAACAAGAAATTTTATGCAAGATTATGTGGGGGCGCTACACCATATATACAAATTTCTTCCTGATGGTGAAGAAAATCACAATTGTCAGGAAATCGCATCAGCAATCTTTAAACAAACAAATAGACCGATTGATATTGCTAAGTTTATTGAAGTAACTTTGTTTGATTCACTCGTCGGAAACAATGATAGGCATGGAAGAAATTTAGGGATTATAGATACGGGAAAAGCAAGAACACTATCACCGATATACGACAATCCTTCATATATTGGAATCGCTGCTGAGTTTATTCTTGGAGCTCAAATCAGCCCAAGTGGATCGATCTGGACTTCAACTTCTCAGGAGCCTCGTGTGCAAGAGTATGTGGATGAATTTATCCGTTTAGACTATCAACGCATTGTGAAGTTATTTGTTAAAAAGGTGCTGACTAAAGAAGATGATCTAGTAAAGATAGTAGACAATTCAATTCTATCTGAGCAAAGAAAAGTGGCATTTAAAAACTTATTAAAGAGTAGGGTTATTGATTTTGAAAAAAACAAATAAGAATAAAAAAATTGCTGGAGTTGAAGTTTACTTGGAAAGACGTAAGACAAGAGAGCTTGTCGGAGTTTTAAAAAGAGAAAATAAAACATATATATTTAAATATCATCTACCCTATGTTTACGGAAAGTCCTCAATACCGTTAGGTCCAGATTTAGAATTAAGAGAAAGAGAACATAAATCTAGGAAATTATTTCCGACATTTGAAGATAGAATACCTTCAAGGCGTAACGCGGCTTATGAGGAATATTGTTCGGCTGTTGGGATTACTAGTGATGAGGATGATGAGTTGGTTCTTGTCGCCACACTTGGGCAGAAAGGGCCTTCTTCATTTGTTTTTGCTCCCGCATATAATGACGAATTTACAGGTGCTGAATTATATTCATTTAGACGAAAATTGGATTTATCCTTGAGAGAATTTGGGGATATTTTTGATGTCTCTCCAGCGACATTGACACGCATTGAAAATAACAAATCAAGTGGTCGAGAAGTATTGAAAAGAGTGGAGATATATATAAAATTTCCAGATGTAGCATTATTTGAACTTAAGAGAAATGGTCATAAAATTAAAGAAGATAAACGGAAAAGATTAAAAACTATTCTCTTGGAGGAGAAAAATTCATGAGAATTTGCGGAATTGATATTTCAGGAAATGATACTTTAAACTGTTTAGATTATAGCTTTTGGCTAAGTACTCACAAGAAACTCTTGGGAGATGTGTGGGTGTGGGCCGGTCATATAAGGAGCCACAAATTAGATAATCCAGATTTCTCAGAATCTCATAAAATTAATTGGTGATGCTAAGTGTTGGTTTGGAAACGATACATATCCAAAAAAAATGATTATTGCTCGAATTCATGAAAGACTTTTAACGATACATCCTTTTGCAAATGGTAACGAGAGGTGGAGTAGGATACTTACAGAATATATTTGTAAAGAGAATGACTCTGGGGTTCCAACTTGGAACTTGAAGATGAAGGATGATCCTCAGAGAAGAAGAAAAGAGTATATTGAAGCGGTTGAACTTGCTAGATACCAAAAGAATTTTTCAAGACTAGCTGATTTAATTTTTTCTTAGGGGAAAATATTTTTTAAATCCCAACTTCTTCCCAACTCAACTCGTGAAATATAATGAAAAAAGACGAAGAAAAATGAAATACCAAAGATTAGAAAACTTTATAACTGGTTAATAATAAAACAACTTTAGCTACTTATAGCCGATTTAAAGAGTTAATTTTACTTACCTCTCACCCCGCTTGATTTTATTAAGCTGATTTCTCCCAAAGAATCAGTTACTTAATAAGCCTTTTTCGAGAGGTTGGGGATGTTTTTTGTGGTTTGACCAGCTATGACCAGTTGTAGCTAAGTAGGATTATGGAAGAACTCAAGTTTTTACATTTTTGACCGATAATTTTGTTATGAAAAACTTACTTATAGCTATTTTTACTTTTACATC
>JABJPQ010000471.1 GCA_018663815.1 Halobacteriovoraceae bacterium
CCTGTAAAAATACTCTTACCTTGTTGTTCTCAATTTTTTTATGTTTTACAAGTTCAGTAAAATCACTCAAGACTTCGGAGTAGGGTTCATCAAATAAATTTACAGGTATCTTATATTTTAATTTACCAAAGGGAATTTCTTGTAAATGCTCAGACGAAAGCCTTTTTGTTCCTAAGACAAACCCATCATGCTGTTCCTCATTAAAGTAAGACTTTAACTGTTTGCCTAGATAGTTTTTAGAGAAAGTATGCAAATCACATTTTTTTTCAAAGTCTTGTTTAACTCCCACATTCTCTTTTTCAAGATTATGATCATCAAACCACCTAATCCAATCAAGATTCATTGTTTTCTCATAGACCTCTTGATAAAAAGGAACAATAACCTCATCCCGGAGAGCAAAAGACTTAAGTAGATCCACTTGAGATGCGGTTAAAAAATCGAACCCATAAAAAACTAACTTACGATCAACAACATAGTCAGGTGGAAGATCTCCAGTTCTCAATCTTTCAGATAATAAAAAATATGACCCATGTTCATCAATAAGCTCTAGTTGATTTAAAAACCTTTGCAACCATAATACATTTTTAGCAATATCTGGATCATAATTTTCTAAAACTGTTTCTAATACATTATCAGCAACTGAAAAACTTCTAAACTCTGTTAGTAAATTAAATGCTCTTTTAAAAGCAATAAAATCTTTTCCTAAGTTTGCCTTTTGCCAAATGGCTCCTAAAAGAAAAAGAAGTTCTGACTTTCCCTTGTAGTTATCTAGCAAGTCTGGCGAGACAAGAACTTGTAATTGCTCTTGAATAAACTTTGAAATTGTTAAACTATTGACGCTCTTCCCCAGAGACATAAATCTATTCCTAGCAAGGTCTGCAATTGCTGGGTTGGGAGTAATAACAATAAAGTCATTCGTATCCACCTCCTCAGCATAGTGAGAAAAAAAATCTTGAGTTTTACCAATTAATGCAAGTTTTAACATGAACAATCTTTAATTTTGAGGTGTTTCGTTGTAAAAAAGCTTACCCTAAAAAAACTAGAAAAAAAACGAGCAATGCAATGGAAACAAGTCGTCAATACTCTTTTATAAATGATGAAAATGGATTTACCATTAGCCTGATTGATGGCCATGAACTCATAAAAACATTAGCAAAAATCCACAATATCGGACCCAATGCACTTGATTACTACCGAAAAACAGTTCTAAGCTCACTGCAAATGATCAATTTTATAAAGCCCACAGAAAGCTTAGGCTTTTATATCGATAGCGAAGATCCTTTTTATCGTTTTAAAATTGAGATGTCGAACTCTGGCACGCTTAGAACTCTACTTTTGCCTGAGGAATTTGAAGATCTTCCTCATCAATTAACAGGTAAGTGCCGTATCACAAAAATTATGCAAGATACTAATCCTTATACTTCTATCTTAGACTTTACTGATCACCCTGTTGAAAATCTCGTAAATGAAGTTATGGAAAAATCATACCAAACAAATTCAAAAATTATTACTGATAAAACCTACTCTACCAGCTTGATGCTAACAAAGCTTCCTTCCTCAAATATTGATAAAAAGATTGAAACTTTTGAAGATATCAGCCTAGATAAAATTGAACAAAAATATCATCAAATTATTCAAGCGGCCCTCCTTCTTCCGGCTCATAGTATCGAGGACTACGTTCAACTTTTTAACACGGCTGGTTTTAGCTACCTTGGAAGTAAAGAGGTAAAGTTTCATTGCCCTTGTTCAAAAGAACGTATGATTGATAATATTTTCACCTTAAGAAAAGAAGATCGTGAGGACTTATTTTCAGATCGTAGCGTAATTGAGACAAGGTGTGATTACTGTAATTCTGTTTATGACATTCAAAAAAACGAAATTATAAAAAACCTGCACTAGACTATTTAAACTATAATCCGTCACGACCAACAGGAACGACTACAGTATAGGCATCATATTCACCAGCTGTCTTATCATCGGATAAGGTCCCATGAATAGAACCACCGAAATACATATTCCCATGAATATCGATGGTAAATGCATTGATATAGTTCACCGAATCAGTTCCTGCATTTAAAGTATTTACCTGTAAGATTCCGTCATTATCAGCTCCATCCCCATCTCCAAAAACAGTACTTAATAGCCCACTTGTTGCATCCATTTTTAGTACGTACCCGTCACGACTTGTACTTGCTCCACCCAAGGGACCTTCGGTATAGCCAGCAATATGTAAAATACCACCATTAAAAACCAAAACGGAAGGTGTGTCTTGAGAGCTTGCGCTAGCTATATTTACTTGAACAACCCCATCATTATCTGTGCCATCACCATCACCAAAGCTTGCATCTAAAACACCATCAGTCGTATCCATTTTAACGACAAATATATCACCAGCACCCGCATGTGCTCCACCTAAGGCACTATAAGTGGAACCTGCTAAAAAAATATTTCCAACACCATCAAGAGTTAAACTCCTAGCAAGCTCTGAGCTATCGGTATCACTAAGGTTACCTGCATTAAGCTGAACAACTCCGTCGTTAGCAACACCGTCCCCATCTCCAAAACTAGTATCTAAAGCCCCATCTGCAAGAGCATTAAATTTGGCAACAAAAACATCCCATTGAGGTGAATTAGAGTTAGCACCTCCATACGACCCCCTCAAACTTCCAGCAAGAAAAATATCCATTGTAATGCTATCCAACGCCATTGCATTAATTTTAAAATTTGAAGAATTACTACTTGGAAGAGTATTAAGTTGAACTATTCCATCATTATCAATCCCATCCCCATCACCATAACTATTATCTAAAATACCACTAATACTACTTAATTTGGCTACAAAAGGGTCTATTGTATTGACTCCCTCAAGAGTTCCACCTAAGTCGCTGCCAGTACTTCCTCCGACATAAAGATTTCCAACGTTATCAACAGCAATACCAATAAGGACTTCATCATCATCAGCTGCATTTGTATTGTTGCCATTGAACTGTAAAATGCCATCACCATTATTTCCGTCTCCATTCCCAAAACTAGTATCTAAAGATCCCGTACTTCCATTTATTTTAATTATTAATGCATCAGTACCTCCGGCCAAAATACCACCGACCGAAGAGCCTGTTGAGCCTGAGACAAATATATCTCCATTGCTGTCTATCACCATCGCACTTATATGCTCATCACCATTAGCAGCAATACCATTCAATGCATTAATTTGTAATATACCATCGTTGTCTACTCCATCTCCACTTCCAAAGGACTTATCTAAAGCTCCATAAGTATCAAACTTAACGATGAAGCCATCAGTTCCTCCTGAGTTTACTCCTCCAAAAGAACTACTTGTCTCACCAGCGGCATAGAGATTACCATCCCCATCAGTATCCATACAATTTATTGATTCTTGTCCCCCAGCATCTCCTGAACCTAAGGGAGCAACAAGAGTGATGCCATCAAAATCTTTGCCATCGCCATTGCCAAAGCTATTGTCCAAAGCTCCATTAATCGAATCTAATTTCATTGCAAAAGCGTCACTTCCACCGGCCCGAGTTCCCCCATAAGAACTCCCTGTGTGACCAGTAATAAAAATATTGTCC
>JABJPQ010000290.1 GCA_018663815.1 Halobacteriovoraceae bacterium
ATCAATGAACAAGGTTAATAGTTTTCCATTACAAAACAAATTGATCTCTCTCTCCTCTGGACCTGTTAGCTCTTGGTATGTTGAGCTTTTTCTCAAAGATCAAAGCAAACTATCGACAAGGGCTAAAGATCATCTCATTAAGCTTCTGTATTCAAAAGATAGTAATAAGTTACAAATGTCGATGTCTGTTCTTAAAAAACACAAGGTTGACTTATTTGAACACGAACCAAGACTTTTTAAAATTTTTCAAGACAATAAAAATTCCAAAAACCAAACAAAAGCAGCAAGGCTACTCTTATTTAATACCAACGCAGATCTAGGTAGGTTAAAAACTATCATTAAGAAATATATAAACAAAGATCAAAGTTTTTACTCAATCGTAAGAGATGCTCCTATCTTAGAAACGACAGCTGCCAAACAATACTTGCAGACACTCTTATCTAACTCCGAAAAATATGTAAAAATGAATTCATTAAACTTGCTAAAAGATTACGCAATTACCGAACCAAGCTTACAGCATAAAATCATTCAATTGGCTGAGAAAGCGTTTAAATTAGAAAGTGAGTGGCAACTTCAAGGTATGTTAGTTGATCTGCTAAACAATTTTGAAAATGTAGATATACAAACAGCTAAAATCATAAAACAAAAGCTAGGCTCCCACAATAATCGACGATTAAAAAAATATATTTCAGATTCACTTGAGCTTCAAGTTGTTGATAGATGTAATTCACAAGTAATGTTAAAAAATTTAATCCAGTAATTGAGTGGGTCACAAAACTTGACCAACGCTTTAATATTTATAACATTTAACAAAGCTGGTTAGTGTTAGAAAGCTCAACTTCTTGTAACGGATGTTCGTCAGAAGCTTTATTTCTTTTTTATCCCTATTTTCTTTCTATCATTTTCTAATGCTGGGATAAGAGCATCTCTCAAAGTATCAAAGACAACCTTGAATTGCTTGTCATACTTTTTTTCCATCGCTACACCTAGCTTTGTAAAAACAAATGGAGCTTTCCCTCTCCTTCCATGGACACCTGTCGACTTTAATAGCTCAAATTCCTTTTTATTTAATTGAAACATAAAGTCTTTTGAAAACCGGTCAATGTTTCCTTTGACTTGCTTATTCAGTCTTCTTGCCTTAACTTCGTACAGCTCCGCTAAATCACTATCAAGTAAGACTTTTTGTCCCTTAAGAGAAATAATTTAATTTTGCATATTTGTTGGTGTTACTTTCATACTTACCTCCAACTTGATGTCGCAAATTGCGATATCCCGTTTTTGCGGCATGCCACTCAGAACTGACCTTACTAGATAAAATTGAGCAGAGAATTTCTACCTTATTTCAATTATGAAACGCGTTTAAAAAGTGTATTATTAAGTGTAGGGAATAAAAAAGATCAAAGACTAGAGTTTTTATTTTTTAACTTACTATTGGTGGAGGTTTGGGTCTCAAAAGATTTATTCCTAGTTTCTTTATATATCAACGAAACTAGAAATACCTGAAGTCCGCATGGATACAGATCGTAACCACTTAAATATCTACTTAAGGCTTATCTTATTGCGGTCCCTGGGGAGAGGAGGCAACTTTTCTTCAACATTCTCTAGTCTTTCAAAAACAATTTTAAAGAGCTTATCTGATCCTTTTTCAAGCTTTCCAACCCGATCTGTCAGTGACTCTTCTGATGCCAGTAAATATCTCATTTTAATAAATGTTCGCACTATTGATATATTCACTCTCGTTGCAATATTACTATTAAGTACTCCAGAAAGTGCAACTACCCCATATTCAGTAAATACAGATGGCAGATATTTTCGTCCTTGTGTTGAACTTTTAAAGGTTCCAAATTGAAACCTTAAATCTTCATGTTCTTTCTTAGTTAATTTAAACATAAAGTCACTTGGAAACTTCTCAACATTCCTCTTAACAGCTTTATTCAAGTTTTTAGTTAAGACACACTAAAGGTCTGCAAGATCGCTATCGAGCATCACCTTTTGACCTCTAACAACATAGATCATCTTTTCTATTTCTTTTGGTGTAATTTTAGACATTTACATCCTCCATATAATCTTAAGGAGTTATCAAGAGGTCAATAGCAACTCAAGAAGCAACGAGAGTAAGCTTTGAATTATTTCATTTTTGAAATAAAAGTTATTACGTAGCCACATTTCCTCATAGAAAAAAGACACCCTAATAAAAGATTTAGAACTAAATCCTAAGTTCATTATATCAACACTTTATCTTTCTTGAAATAGGTCAAATCCTTCCAAGTCATTGATAAATAAGTTGGGTGTTAGCTTTCTTAACACCCTATATAGAGTTTTCTCATGGTAGTGATTCTAATCATTAAAGCTGGGATAGTATGAACATTATAAGATTAAAAATCATTAGTTAAATAAAAGGATAATTATTATGAAAAATTTATTATTAGGATTAACTCTTCTAACTTCAATCTCATCTTTTGCAACTCCTGGTGACCTAGATGAAAGAGGGTGTCACTATGGGACAACTGAGACAAAGGTTGAACTTATTGTAATCAAGTGTAATCGCTTACTAAAGCAAGCTGATAAGGATCGACGTCCTGTCTATGACATTGCTTCTCTGTGCAATGAAGTAGATGCAATGGCCAATGCTCTAAAAGAAAATGAAATTGATGCTATAACAGATGAGAACCAGCAAATTTACCACTGCCACAGGTAACTAAACTAGGTTTTTAATCAAACTACAATTAATAAGACGCTAAATAAATGAACATATGGCCTGCTCACAAAAGCAGGCTTTTTAATTCAAGAAGCAAAACGATATTTAAAATCACTTTTCCCCTCATAAATTCTTTTAAATCTCTTCAATTGAAAATTTAGCTCCCGCCTTAGTTCTATTGGATTCAGAGAGTTATACGTTTCAGTTAGCTTTTCTTTTTCGTACACTCCTTAATATACTAAATTTTTTTCAAAATCGGTAACCAAAAGAAACAAACTTTTCTTAAAACTACGCTGACTCTTCAAGTGAAACATTGTACTTAAAACCTTCGGCCTCAAGTGCATCCCTCAGTGAGAACTCTATGACGGCCTTAACAGGAAGTTTTAACTTCTTAGCAATATTCGCCGCGCGAACAGGAGAGGGAATTCTTCTCCCC
>JABJPQ010000456.1 GCA_018663815.1 Halobacteriovoraceae bacterium
GTTGCTAAAAAAGCTACTAAAAAGAAAGTTGCTAAAAAAGCTACTAAAAAGAAAGTTGCTAAAAAAGCTACTAAAAAGAAAGTTGCTAAAAAAGCTACAAAAAAGAAAGTTGCTAAAAAAGCTACAAAAAAGAAAGTTGCTAAAAAAGCTACAAAAAAGAAAGTTGCTAAAAAAACTACAAAAAAGAAAGTTGCTAAAAAAACTACAAAAAAGAAAGTTGCTAAAAAAGCTACCAGTAAGGCTTCTAAAAAGAAGACGTCGAAGGTTGCTAAAAAAGCTATAAAGAAAAAAGTTACTAAGAAGGCTTCTAAAAAGAAGGCGTCCAAAGTTGCCAAAGTAGTCGCTCCAAAAATAGAAAAAATTCCGGCCGTAAAAAAAATAAAGCCTGAAGTTAAATACGAGCCTGAAAACTCAGTAGATGAGCTAGAGACACTAGAAGTAGTTACTCCAGCAGAGAAAACAACAAACCCAGCAGAGTCTAGCCAGTTGTTAACTGAAGAATACAACCCTGACGATGAAAGTGACTCTAATGCTTTTGGGTACGGTTGGAGCTATGATGAGGGTCTTGACTCTCCAGAAGAGATCGAAAAACAAGAAGAAATTATTGATGAAGACGCTGAATACGCACAAGGAAAAGCAGTGGGCTCAAGCCTGCAAGAGTCAATTGATTCTGACGACGATATGTCTTAACTGAGTGGCTAAATTTCTAGCCACTCCATCCTTAGAAGATTATATGAAGCTAGAACTTTACTATTATACCCAGTGTCCATTTTGTAGAATTGTTTTACAACATATTGAAAAGCTTAACCTTTCCGAGAAAATAGTTTTAAAAAATACACTGGAACAACCTGAGAGCCTTGCATATCACCAAGAAAAAACAAATAGACGTACTGTTCCTTGTTTATATATAGATGATGAGCCCATGTTTGAATCATCCGACATATGTCGTTGGTTAGAAGAAAACAAAACAACACTATAGAAAGGAATTGCAGTGGAAGTCAGAGACCCTGTTCATGGATCAATTAAAATTTTAGATGAAGAAATATCCATCATTGAGTCGCCGTTCTTTCAACGTTTGAGAAATATTAAACAACTTGGATTCACCGAAAATATTTTTCCAGGTGCAACTCATACCAGATACCTCCATTCAGTCGGAGTGATGGATATTGGCAGTAAAGTTTTTGATCAAATATTTAAGGATCATCATCAATCAAGTGAACTTATCAAACTAAGAGAAACAGTTCGTCTCTCTTGCTTACTCCACGATATTGGACATGCTCCGCTCAGCCACACAACAGAATTTGTTATGCCACAAGTCTGTGACTTAAATCTTTCTGAAAGGTTTATTGATCCATCAATCAAACGACAAGCAACACACGAAGATTATACCATCAAATCGATTGTTGACTCTAGTCTAACGGACTCATTCAAAGAAGTCCGAGCTAAGTTTGGAATCGCTCCCGAACAAGTTGCTGAACTAATCATTGGTGAAACTAAAGACCCTGAGTACTTTACCATAAAAGGAATTAATTATTTTCCACTCCTGCACCAACTCGTGTCTAGTGAGATGGATTGTGACCGAATGGACTACCTGCTACGAGATAGTTATTTTTGTGGTGTTAGCTATGGTAAATTTGACCTTGACTGGATCATTGATAATTTAAGTGTTGCTGTTGTTGACTCTAAGGCTTACCTTGGAATCTCTGAACGAGCTGTTTCAACCTTTGATGACTTTCTACTTTCACGCTTTCATATGTTTCTTATGGTTTATTTTCATTATAAATCTGTTTGTTTAGAAAAAATGCTTGAACGTTTTTTTACTAATGCCCCTAATGAGTACTCTATCCCAGCCTCGATCGAAGAGTATCTCAAACACGATGATCACTTTCTTATGAAAGCATTAAGAAGTAGCCAAGACGAATGGGCCATAAAAATTGTTAAGAACTCAATTCCACCCAAAATATTTGAGACTTTTGGACTAGGTCAACTTGACCAACTCAAGACCCTTGAACAGTATTTAACAAACCAAAATATTGATTTTATAAAATGCTCTTCAAGCGGTAGACTATCGAAATACTATTCAGATCAACATGATAATTCTAATAAATATCCCTTAAAGGTTATTCGTGAGTCAAACATACTCAGTGGGCAATTAAGTATCCGCAATATTAATGAAGCAACTAATCTTTTTGAAAAGTTTAGTCATTCTCACACAGTTAATCGAATTCACTGCGAGTTTGATACACTACATAGTGAGCAACGATCCGAGATAAAAAAGATCATTAAACCTTAAATGAATAAATTTATAACATATACTCTTTTACTTCTTACTTACCTGGCTCTCTCAAAAAGTTTATCTCCCAATGAGTTTGGAATAAAATATGTCAACTCAGACAATGATCTTGCAGGTTTAATCCCGGGCTCTCCCGTATCCGTTATTCTTATCGATATTCATTCTACGGGCTTTCTCATCAAAACGTATTACCACAAATATAAAATTGTTTATGGATTTCAATCCTACGAAGAAATCATTACGAGAACATCCAGCAATTATACAAAAAAAATGAAGCCCTACCTTGGGATGTCTATCTTTAGGAGATATAAGAAACTAAATAAAGAAAGTTTTCTCCCTCTACCTCCAGGAAGTATCTTTATAGGAGACTACAGCTTTGGGAATTGGGTCAAACTAAACTCAAACACCAAAATTTGGAAATTTTTTCGAGTTTACAGACAAATACCAAATTACCTCGGTTGGAAGGATTTTCGTCCTACGTTTAAAGTTTTTAGTGAAATAAACAAAAGCCTAGACCTAAACAAGCCCTTCTATGGCAGTAATGATGAGTTTGGAATTAATGGACTTATTACTCAAAAGTCATTCCCCAAGTACTTTGAACGACAAACTCCACAACAAGGGTCTTTAAAAGACTTTTTTAAAACATACTTTAAAGAAAACTTTATTCAACAAGGTCTAAAGAATGAATGAAATATTTGATAAACTCCTCATTAGAGTTCTATTTACCCTCTTTATATGTTTATCTCTTTTTCTTTATAAGTATGCCCATGTCATTTTCTACCCTTCTTCTAAAAAACAAATTTTAAAAAAGATTTATCCCTCAGAAAACTACATAGATACCCTGCATATCTTCTCACGCCTTATAGGTGTAGCACTTATCTTTTCGAAACTAGAATTTAACGAGTATATTGGTATTTCAATCAGCACCTTTCACTTCGTTATCTGGAGTATTATAGGCTTTAGTTTCTACCTTTTATCAATCACGATAATGGAAAATATTATTTTTTATAATTTTGAATACAAAGACGAAGTTTTAAAAAAGAAAAATCCCGCTTATGGTATTGTTAGTTTTACTAATGCTATATGTTGCGCCTTTTTGATTAAAACGATCTTTCACGAATCAGAGAACTCAATCGTCATCCTACTCATTTTATGGCTTTTTTCGCTTGTGCTCTACGGCCTAAGCACTCGACTTTTCAGATATATCTCCAAGCTCTCATTTAATAGCCTTATGATCCAAAAAAGCCCCGGCCTAGGCTTTGCCTACTCAGGTTTCTTACTTGGTAATATGATTATTATTATGGCGTCTTTTTCCCATGAACACATTGATATAACTTCCTATATGGTACAAGTTATTCTTAAAGCTCTACTTGGAGTCCTTATTTTCCCTGTCTTTAAGTACGGTATTATTCAAATTTTCAAAATCCAAGACAGTGAACTACAAGGTCAAAAGGAAAGCTCAATTCAGCTTGGGTATGGAATCTATGTAGGTGCTGTTTACCTGACAAGCGCACTCTTAACTTCCATTATCATTGCTCAAATTCACTTTGGAACTATTTACCCATTTTTTTAAATTTGATAACTCGTTGTATAATACATAAGACAGCACAGTGCTATCAATAATGTAATAACGAGGTAAAGTGCCAATCAAATTTGATGACTCTATTTTTAAAGATATTAATGCACTCAAAACGATTGTTTTTGAGATGCAAGCACGAATCCATGAACTAGAAAAGCAAGTTACTGAAAATGCTAAACGTGATCGTTTTCAATTATTAAGAATTAAAAACAATGAGGAACTATCAGACGATTTTATTTTAAAATCGCAAGCCTACCTTGACCTCTCACCCGAAAAGGCATTTAGACTCTACCAGAAAAATGATCTCGACTTTATCTTTTTAGATGTGAGCACAAATACTTTTTCACCCACATCTGAAATACCAGAAATAACTAAAATCCCTCTTGAGGAGCTTCAATTAAATCAACATAAATTACCAGGTAAAAGTAAATCTATTTTCATTATTTCTGAAAATGGGATTAGATCAATTCGTGCCTGTAAGGTCCTTAACAAACTTGGCTTCTATAATCTTAACAATATCTCTGGTGGGTATCAATTTTGGCCTGGTTTTAACGAATTACCAAAAAACACTCCGCTACAACTAGCTAAAGAAGCATAGACTGCTGATCAGCATGATTTATTTTTGTTTGAAAATTAGTTAAAGTCATTAATATTCTATCCATCTCAACTTCACCAATCATTATTTGATATTTTTTCTCAAGTTCACCTATAACTTCTAAGAGGGCAAACTTAAATTTTTCACCATAGGCCGTTAACATCACCTTCAGCTCTCGCCTATCGTGCTCTCCCGTCTTTCTGATTATATATCCTCTTTTTTCTAATTCATTTAAATGGCTCGTCATTGTTTGCTTTTTCAATCCACACGCAAGACCAATTTCTTTAATCGAAACGGCTTCATTTTCACAAATAAAGGTGAGAATTTCCAGAAAGCTTGGTCTTAAATCAATAAACCCTTTTGCTTCAAGCTGTGACAAAAGATCACTTGAATAAGCTCGGTAAATTTTTTTTAAAAGGCTTCCTATTTCGGATACTCGACTCATAATACCACAATAGTACTAATTAAGCAGAAATGACAAGCTGTTAGTGAGTTTCTTCATACTGATCAAGGGCTATCAACAGCTCCTCAGGAAGTTTATTATCAACTTGTTCTTGGCCATCAACCTGAATTCCATCATTCCAAAGTGATGCTTGTACGTACTCACGAGTCCTAAAAAGGCTTGATATTTCATCCGAGGCAAGTGTACTTGAGCATGTGAGTAATAGAGAGACAACTGTAAAAATTTTAAACATAGATCAACCCTTTAAGCTAGTGACTTCTTAAATATTACACTTATCAATGCAATGCGCGTGCCTCAAAAAAGGTTTCTAGAATTACTTAAACTGGTGGCTAGACCTATGCATATTCCAAAGGTCATAAGGCTAGATCCACCATAGCTCATTAAAGGAAGTGGAAGCCCAACAATCGGCATTAAACCCATAACCATACACATATTGATAAATGTATGCCAAAAGAAAATCGACATCACCCCAATGGCTAGCACCGAGTCATAAAAGCGCAACACAGAGCCAGACAACCAGATAAAGCGCATCAGTAAAATAATATACAGAGAGATAAGCACCATCGATCCAAAAAAACCATGCTCTTCATTAAAAATTGAAAAAACAAAGTCAGTATGATTCTCTGGTAGGTAATTCAAGGAAGCCTGTGAAGAGTTCTTAAAGCCTTTTCCAAGAAAGCGGCCAGAACCAATAGCAATTTGAGACTGAATAGCATTATATCCCGAGCCCTTTGTATCCGCTTGAGGGTCAATGAATGTTAGAATTCGTCTTTTTTGATAGTCTTTAAGACCAAAGTTATACATTAAAATACCACTGACAATAGCAATGATGGCCAACACTCCAATAGATTTCCAGCGCAGCCTCTTATAAAAAGAAATAACCAAAAAAATAAGAATTAATAATAGTCCTGTCCCTAGATCTGGCTGCATAATGATAAGACCAGTTGGGATAATCGTCACAATAAAGGGGATA
>JABJPQ010000309.1 GCA_018663815.1 Halobacteriovoraceae bacterium
CAGATAAAACAAAGTCATAGCCAATGCTGCTAAATTCAAGCCTCCTCATTCTTGCTGCAATGATCTGGGGTGGTGGCTTTATTGCTACCAAGTGGACCTTTGTTGATTATGGGCCTTTCTGGTCCAATTCAATTCGCTTTATTGTTGCAAGCCTTTTTATTTCTCCTTTTCTTATTTATAAGTTCAAGCTAAAAAGACCATGGAAGTTTTATCTTTGGCCTTTTGTCTGTGCTGTTGTTCTTTACCTCTCCATGCAAACGCAAACAATTGGATTAAAATATACCACGGTAGCTAAGAGTGGTTTTATTACAACTCTTTATGCCTTTTTCACTCCCATTATATTAATGTTTTATAAAAAGCATCGCTATCAAAAGTCTTATTGGTTTTTATTAAAACTTTGTCTCCTCGGGATCGCTCTTTTATGTGATTTTAAATTTGAACAATTTAATCAAGGTGATGCATGGACTTTATTGTGTGCCATTTTATTTGCGATCCAAATCATTATTACGGACAAAATTACGAATGACTATAACTCGATAGAGCTTAATGGGTATATCTGTCTTTTTGTGGCTTTGGTCTCCTACCCTGTAGCTTTCTTTATGGAAGGTGACTTAATAGTTACTCCCCTACTCACAATTGATAATTTTTTTCCTCACTCAACTCTTTTTGGCTTTGTCATACTGGGGATATTTTCTTCAAACCTAGCCTTTTCAATTCAAGCCTATGCTCAAAAAACAATCCCACCTCACATCGTAAGTCTCATCTTTTTACTAGAAAGTATTTTTGCGGCAATTTTTGGTTATTATTTCTTACAAGAAACATTGTCGGTATTAAACTTATTCGGATGTGCATTGGTTCTTTTTTCTTTGATTTTAATTCCAAAGTATGGAAAAAAAATCACTCTTGATCACTAAGGAATGATTCCTTTTTTTACCTTTTCTTCTTTCTGTGGTTCTTTCTTTTCTTCCTCTTCTTCCTCTTTTAAACTGGTATTAATAACAGTCCTAATCTTAGCCTTTTCAATCTCTCCAACCCCGTTAATAAGGCAACGATAACAATTCTCGACACCACGGTATGCGCTATTATCCTTATGGGGAACCACTGTTAATAACATTCTAATCGGTTTATTCCCAAAGAGTACCGTCCACATAGGTATCTCAATATCCGAAATTAAATATAAAATTGATTCACTCATACTTATTATTTTCATCACTTTATTATGAAACATCGTTGAGTTTTCATCGGAGGAAGGAAAGAAAACACGCTCTCCGGGGTCACTAATTTTGAGTTTATGATCAAGGCTCTGTGCCATAGATTTGATATTATCAATGCAAAGATCTTGCTTATAAGTAACAATATTTTTAAACTGGTGCTTCGCTTTTAGATCTTCAATCGAATCGGTATATTTATATAAAATAAGATAAGGATTATACCCTTCCACGGTTTTTATTTTTTTTATTATCTCCGAAATTGTTTCATGATTGTTCTTCCCAGTAAGGTTAAGAATAATCATATTAGGCATCGAACGAGTTATTTGATAATAATCATTTAATAACACTGTTTGAAAATTAATTGAGTAGGGAAAGTCCTCAACATGCTCATCAAGACCTCTTAACAAATCAAGCGCTTCATCGATAATTAGAATTTTTAATCTCTTGGGTTGAATAATCCCTTTTTTTGACTCAATCCAATTATCAATATCATCCTTAATTGGTTGGTATTTTTTTCTTCTGATATCTAAGTCACTTAAGATATCCTCTTTTTCATAATGATTAAGCTCCTCAAACTCTTCAAGCTCATCGAGTTTCTCTGGGTTTTCCAAAAGGTCCTTATACAGAGCCCACCTTTTATTTGTAACTGAGAAATAATCATTATCAATATACATAAATTCTAAATCGTAAGCGAATCTCTTATTATAATACAGATTATTTTTATAAAATTTTTGCACATAAACTTTTTTTGAAGGCATGACTTTAGTTAACGGGTGTCTTTCAATATCAACAATATCACCCACTTTTAAATAGGTATTTGTCTCAATATGAAATAAATTCTCCTCGACATACCCAACTCGCATGGGAATAGAGATCTCAAAAGCTCCTATGTCTCGGCCATAAACATACTCAGGCATTTGAGCTTTATTAACATTTAATAGAGAAATAGGGCCATACACGGCGTCCTGCATTTCCGTCATTTTAATATGATTTAATCTAATGGCCGCATTAACCCCACGCTTAATAATTTCATAGCCATGAAAATAATCATATAATCCAACAACCGCACAAAGACGCATCTCATTATTTCTATTGATGAGCTTAGCCAGACGAATCCCCATTTCAATATGAGCAGACAAATCAATATAGATAATCGCTGGCTTATTTTCATAGAGCTCAACAAATAATTTTTTGGAACTAGGTTCACCGGAAGGCTCAATCTGATAAAAAACAAAATTGAACTCAGGGTAGGCAGAATTAAACCCAGTTTGTAACCGTGACCAATAAGTACCGTCATGTCCAATATAATAGATTTTTACTTCCATTGCTAAATTCCATCTCTTATAGGCTTCTCTTCAACTAGTATACATTGCACGGCCAGAGGATAAAAGAGGGGAAGATTATCTTGATTTTAGTAGAGTTTTTACACAAATTTTGTAGTAAAACAGTTATATATTTTTAAATACAACAAAGGATAATTGATGAACCTAACACTGCGCGGCGATTATTTTCACGGTGACTTCACCCACAAAAACGGAATAACTGACAACGATGTTCAGGTTTCTGATGAGAAAATTACTAAACTTTGTCCCGGAGATACAAATAATACCCTTTGGAAAGCCAGTATCCGCTATGAAAATGTACAAAAAGTTATAGGCTCCTCTATTGATGGATTTAACACATGGAGAAAACTATCCCTAGCAGATAGAATAGATTTTTTAAAAAAGTTTCAAACGCAGGTTGAAAAAAGAAAGTCTGATATTGGAATGGCCATTGCTCTCGAAACAGGTAAACCTCTATGGGAATCCAAAACGGAGGCTGCGGCCCTTAGTGCAAAAGTAAATGTTACTATTTCTGATTCATTAAAAAGAATTGAACAACAAACAATTAAAGAGATCCTTCCTCATATAGAAGGACATGTTGTTTACAAGCCTCTTGGCCCTACACTTGTCATAGGTCCTTATAACTTTCCTTGCCACCTTGCTAATGGCCAAATTCTATCGGCTCTTCTTACTGGCAATTCAATTATTTTTAAGCCGAGTGAAAAAACAATGTATTCTTCTCAATTGCTTATAGAGTGCTTCCACCAAGCAGGATTTCCAAAAGGAGTTGTTAACTTTATTAATGGAACAGCAAAAACTACCCAAGATATTCTCAAACACCCAGCAATACGAGCCATTTTTTTCACTGGGTCTCATTTTGTTGGTAAAAAGATTCTTGAAAGTGTTGGTACCGACGTAAGCAAGCTTGTCGCTCTAGAGCTTGGAGGTAAAAATACTTCTATCATTCATAGTGATGCTGATATTGAGCATACCATCCCTGAACTTTTACGCGCTTGTTATCTTTCTTCAGGTCAAAGATGTACATCAACATCAGTCATCCTCATACACCGCTCATTAGAGCAAGAGTTTATCCAAAAGTTTAAACAAACAACCCAAAGAATAATTGTTGATCACCCAACAATCCACCAAGTTGATCCTTTTATGGGCCCTTTAGTAGATGAGATGGCACTTAATACATATAACCAATCAATTGCCATGGGTGAAAAAAATGGTGCCGAAATTATTCTCCCTAATCAGCGTTTGGAAAAAAATCACCAAGGATATTATATTTCGCCGTCGATCCATTATTTAAAAGAAGCAAAAAAAGAAAACCCATTTACCCAAGAAGAAATTTTTGGACCTAATGCAACTTTTATTCCCTATGATGATATTGAACAGGCCATTGCCATTGCCAATATTTCAGACTACGGACTAGCAGCTGCGGCGTTCACTCAGTCTAAGGAAATTTATAATCTTTGCTTAAGAGATATCGATGCTGGGATTATTAATCTCAATCGCTCTACTGTTGGTGCAAGTTCAAGACTACCTTTTGGAGGAGTTAAAAATTCTGGTAACCATCACCCAGCTGCTGTAAGTATGGTTGATCATACCGTTTCTGTTGTCGCTAGCTTAGAAACTTTGGACAGTAGCTCTACCCTTAGTGATGTAAAGGGACTTTTGTAACCTTCTATGCAAGCGCTAATCACACTTAATAATTTAACGGCAAGATACGATGCAAGAAAAACGGATGGTGTTTCCAGCCTTTCACTAACAATAAAGAGCAAAGAGATTTTAGCTTTGGTAGGTCCATCCGGAAGTGGCAAGACAACAACTCTTAAAGTCATTGCCAACATGCTTCCCTATCAGTCTGGCCATATTGACTATCATGACAAGTATGAACTTGCTTATGTCGATCAATTTCAAAAATTAGATCCAAAGAAAAGTGTTTTTGAAAACCTTGAAATGGAATTAATCGACCTGATTGAAGAACCAGAAAAACGAGCAAATCAGATTCGTTCTATTTTGGGATTATTAGAGATTACAAATGAAATAAACTCATTATGCTC
>JABJPQ010000504.1 GCA_018663815.1 Halobacteriovoraceae bacterium
CTTCTTCGTCATCACCTTCCCAATAAGCTTCTGTACGTGAAAAACCAGCTTCCTCCATAAGATCACGTAATTCGCTCATAACCCACATACGCCACTCGTAAACAAAAACGTTTTTGCGTTTTTTCTCACCTTTACGTTTTATATGAATGGCAAACTTACAGTGATTATTAATTGGATTAAACTCTTGGCATTCCCAAAAATACTTAAAACCATCGTGTTTGATAATATCCGTCATGACTGTTTGAGAGTCAGGTCCGCCAAAAAGATCGATGAAAAACACACCATCATCATTAAGCGCCGCTCTGACTTTTTGAAAGTAATCCAACAGCTCTGATCTTTGTTTGAAAATAAAATAGGAAAAATTAAAAGCGAAGCAAATATCTACTTTAGGAGTTTTACCACTTAAAACGTTTTCTAGCAGATAAGTCATGCGGCTTTTTTGATCATTAGTTAAAGGCGCAAGGTGATAGTTTTTTCCGTACTCAACTGGTTCTGGATCAAGATCCATTCCCCAGGCTTTATGTTCAGGACTTTGTTTTACCCACTCACAACTAATAGCGGCCGTACCACAAAAATCTTCTCGCAAGGTTAAAGCTTTTTTTCCTCTAATTTCTTCGTATTTTTCATTAAAAAATTCGACCTCATTAGAAGGATTTTGCACACTTTTTTCATAGTAATAGTACTTATCAAACTCTCGCGTTGTGTTCATCATTATTTACCCCTGTTTTGAGTATGGATATTATTAAAAAAAGTAAATAATGAAAAGGATAAAGCTTTAGAAAAAATTATTTAAACCAGCACCGCATTTGTTCATCAATTTAGTGAGCTGCCACTCGCCCATAACACTAATTGGCTGAGCCTTTTTGACTGCTTTAATAGTTATAGATTCCATATCTTTGTGACATTTATCAATAGCAAGTAAACTACTGTCCATTTTATCACAAGTTTCTTGAGCACTAACAATATCTAATGAATATTTATCCATAACAGCATTTTCACAGCTAGTAGAGGCAGATACAATTATTGGTAAAACAAGAAGGGCAATCAGACTAAGTTTAAACATAAAATATCTCCAAGTTCATATTAAAACTAGGAGATACCACCAACAACTCGACGCAGCAACACCCTGTGTAATTTAACCATACCCTCGTACAAAACAAGCTGAGTTTAAAGAAAATCTGTTATTTAAGACTTAAACATATCATTAAAAATATGCAAACTTTCCTCAATTACAGGATCTTTTTGAAGTTCTTCTTGGAACTCTTTAAAGCGTTCCTTTTCAACGTCATTTTTAAGCTTTGAGATACTTTGTACAGAAACTTTCTTACTGATTTCATCCGTTTTATACTTGTCGGAAATACCAGTCGCTTCTGTTCTAAACTTCTTAATCGCTTCAAGTGTGATAACTCTTTTTGTGTCATCTTTTCTCTCTTTAGACCACTTGACGCTTTTTAAGATTTTTTGAAACTTCGTATTTTTAGCAACCCTTGCTGAGCTTTTTTTCTTTAAGCTTTCAACATCATACTTTTGTTTCGTCCAAAGCTTGTAAGGAACCTTTGCAATCTCTGCGTAAGGAATAGCATAATCCAAGTGCTTTTCCCCAGATTCAAGATACCCAAACTGGTCTGGCAGAGCAATATCTGGCTTCACGCCTCTAAATTGAGTGGATTGCCCATTAACACGATAAAACATATCTGTTGTGATCTTCATAGCACCAATCGGCCCAATTGCTTTTGCAAAGTAAGGATTCAAATAATCTTGCAAACCAAGTATTGCTTGCACCGTTCCCTTGCCATGAGTTTGCTCACTTGAGCCAACTAGGATGGCACGTTTATAATCTTTTAATGCTCCTGCAACGATCTCTGAAGCAGATGCACTGAACCTGTTAATTAAAATAACCAAAGGTTTATCCCAGTAAGTAACACCATCAATATCTTTTTGGACTTTCGCATCCCCTCGATTTTTAACTTGAACAATTGGACCTTTATCAATAAAGAGTCCACCCATTAAAGTTGCATCCTGCAGAGCTCCTCCTCCATTATTTCTTAGATTAAGAATAATTCCATCAACTTTTTTCTTTTTCAATTTGATGATTTCATTTTTTACATCTGTTGAACTATTTCTTCCGTCTGAATCTTGGAAATCTCTATAAAATTTTGGAACATGTATATAGCCGATTTTTTGTTTTAAATCCTTATGTTCAATAATAGTACTTTTAACATAAGACTCTTCGAGTACGACTTGATCCCTTTTAATGGCAATTATTTTTGTACTTCCATCAGGTCGTTTAACTTTTAATTTAACAATTGTACCCTTTGCACCTCGAATAAGCTTTACCGCATCTCTAATACTCATGTCGACAATGTCAACGGAGTCTTTATCCCCTTGTGCAACAGCTAAAATAACATCTTCCGCTTTTAACTCTTTACCTCTCCAAGATGCACTGCCTGGAATAATTCTTTCCACTTTAATAAAAGACCCTTCTTCACGTAATAGAGCACCTATCCCTTCTAACTTTCCACTCATATCTATATCAAAATCCGCTTTTTCTTCAGGGATAAGATAAAGTGTATGGGGATCATAAACCTTTGTTATAGAATTATAAAATTTATCAAGTTGATCACCTTTACGTTCTTTTTGTAGACGTGTAAAAACTCTCTTATATCTCTTTGCCACTTTCTCGCGAGAGCTTAGCATTAACTCTTTAAAAGTTTTTTTCTTTTCTTTTTTCTTTTTCGTTTTTACAATTTTTTTAGTTTTCTTTTTCTTCTTGTGTTTTTGATTAACTCCATCTTGCTCATCTTTTAGATCAAAGTATTGGATAAGAACTTCTAGTTTCACTAGTCTTTTCCATCTATCCTTAAGCTCCTTCTCTGTGTCTGCAAACTCTCTTTTTTTAGCATCAGTTTCATATGTTTCTTTTTTCTTAAAATCAAAATCTTTTTTTAATATCGTATCAACATATGTTGCAACCATTGGTATTCGAGTCTGGAGCATCTTTTGAGTCATTCTGATAATTGATAAATCTCCATTAACGAGTTGATCATCAAATTTCGTTTTGTATTTTTCTAATTTTTCAACATCATCTTCCAAGAGAAATTGCTTGCCGTAGTCAATGCGCTCTAAATAAACTTTAAAAGCTTTCTTTGAAAGATCATCTCCTATTTTTTTATGGGAGAAATGAACATTTTCTAGAGTCTGTTGCAAAAGCTTCCCTAAAATCTCATCTTTATCAGGTGTAAACCTTTGAATTGCACCAAGAAAAGATTTATTATCCTCTTCTTTTTTCTCAACAAGATCCTTCGCGAAAATAGTGTAACTTCCTAAAATAGCAATTAAGCCAATAGTGATAAACTTCATGTTTTTTTCCTTTAATCTATGAACACTGCTTTTCAAATTTAGCAATAAACTCTTTTACAATTTTTATTTTTTCTTTTTCTGCTTCACAAACTGAAAGGAGTTCACCTCTCAAGCTTAACTGATAATAACTTTTACATTTTTTTCGATTACTTGAATCCATCATATACTTAAGCGAGATATACCTATCGACAAAAATATCATCCATTTTTTGAGCTTGTTGTGTTCCTACTTTTTTCACTTTAACAATTTTTTTATTTTCTTCTATAACAACAGTAAATTGACCCGACATGGAGGTTTCTAGTTTATAAATAATTTTTTTATCATGCAACAAATCTTTGACTGTAAAAATTTCTCTTTTTACTCTTAAATCATTGTTTTGCGTGTTCACCTCTTGGGAAAATCCAAAAGTTACGTACAGCACACAAACAAGTAAAATAATAATCTTCATAAAATCTTCCTCAAATAAAATGGAAAAATCTATAATTAATTTATTTTATAATTGATAGATTTCACTGGCCATTATATAAATACTTTATGATTAACTACTCGGTTTTTAAGAACTTTGCCTTTAAATTTGACCCGGAATTTATTCACGATGTGACAATTCGTTCCGCAAGAGCATTACCAAATATCTCTGGTTTATTTGACTCACTTGTTCCCGATCCAAAATATCAACTGTCGAGTTCTCCTATCTTTAGTTGATATTTTGGATCGGGAACAAGTGAGTCAAATAAA
>JABJPQ010000369.1 GCA_018663815.1 Halobacteriovoraceae bacterium
TCAAAAGACTCCTTACCCCACATTCAGATCCATGGAAGATTTGGAACTCAATAAAAAATCATAATATTTTTAAACTTACTACTAAGCAGGACTCCTATTTTATTACAAAGTTCTACCAATTAAGTGAAATGGCAAAAAAGGCTGAACATTGTGATATTAAAATACTAATACGAGCAACTGAAGAGAATATTTTGAAACTTGAGACTTGCGAGTTTAAAGATCAGGTATTAACAGAGTTAAATAAAACGATTGAGTATTATATTGCTTAACTTAAAAAATAACTTGGCGCAAATAAAACAAAATACCCAACACTCATATAAAAACCATAACGGTGAATGCCCAAAGCTTTTCGGTCAAGTTTTTTAGTCAGTGGTAATCTCTTAAAATCAAAGCCTACAATTTCAAGATATATTCTAAAAACAGATAAGCATAAGCATATAAAAATAAAAAATTCACTACTTAATAATGATTGTTTCAACATAGGACCTCCTCTATAATAGTGATCATGAACAAAGGCACAACTCATTCGCCCATACACTTACTCGGTAATCCTGCCGAAAACTATTATATACTTGGTAAAAGGGATAAAAATTCCTACTCAGAGCTCTACCATCAAATATCCATGCTCTGCGGAAGAAGCACAAACTTTGCAAAAATTATTAAGACGACAACTGAGATCTCGCAAATTTTCACACATAAAAAAAAGCATCCCAATATAAAATTAATTGAGGCTTATGCCCAAGGGCTTGAAACACACACTTCTAATGTCTTATTTAATCTACTACTACCTGAAGTTGTTGCATCGTTCAACAAGTGGACACCCGATCTACTAAGCCTAATACCAGGTTGTTCCTCTCTGTTTATGAGAAATAATCAAACTCAAGATATCGTTCACACCAGAATCCTGGACTACGCCATGAGTGGCCCATTTGAAAAATACGAAAGAAGTATTATAACAGAATTTCCAAACCAGTATAAAACACTTTCCTACTCTAGTTCAGGAATGCCTTTACCTGCAATTTCTACCATGAATGAGAAGGGATTATCTCTTGCTCTTCATTACAAGCATGGCCAATACTTTGACTTAGAGGGTGAATCAATCTTCTTTATTGCCACGGAAATTATTTCTAAATGTGCCAATATTAGAGAAGCCATTAAATATATCAAAACACAAAAAAGTCTTAGTTATTGGGGATTGTACTTATGTGATAAGAACGGAGAAGTTGCATCAATTGATATTAAAGGATCTGAGATCATCCAAGAAAAATTTGATCTAAGGGATCATCAATACCTCTACTTCAATAATCGGCCTTTACTTCGCAAAAAAGGTCATACTGGAATTCAGCCATATGGAAATGAAAACCAATGCCGTATGCGTAAAAAATTCATACAAGAAAAGATAAAAAAAACAACATTAAGTGATAAACATTTTATGCTTGATACAGTTAAACTAGTTGCAACACCGGAAAAGCACAAAGAAAATGAGAGCGCCAGAAACTGGGTATCCCCAACAATAACACCTAGTAGTATTCAGCTGTGTAGTTTTAACAACTCTAAACTTGAGTCACTTTTTATTCCTGGATCAGGTATTAAATATTTCACGGGTGAATATATTCATCATAAAAATATTTTTAACAAAGTTGAAACGAAGCATATCACAAAAAAAAATATTCCTAAAAACAATCTGATTGCAGGACAAAATCGACTTGCTAAATACCAAACTTTTATTGATTTAGGAAAAATACCAGATGCGTATCATGAAATTCAAATGGCCATTGAATTGCTCAATCCTTTTGCCGAAAAACATATTGCTAAATTTTTCTATCTAGTAACTCAGTATATCTATGAGCATGATAAAAGAGACCTTACTTACCTGTTTCATGACTTTGAACGTCTTGCAGGTAAGCTTCCCCACTATTTAGAGGATCATCGACAACTCTTCTTATTAAGACTATCCAAGCTCATTGGGCATAAGATTTCAAATAACTCATCACAGATAAAGAATACTTTTTTAAAATCTCTTTATTCACGTGAGTACAAATTAAGCCCACTTGCATTAAAGGGATTACGTCAGTTAATTTTCACACGAATTGAAATATTAGATATTTTGTATATGTATTAATAAGCAAGAGACAAGACGCCTAATACTTTCACACCGTTTATATAGGGATCAAATTTTTCAGGGTAGAGCGAATTGGATGGTAGCTCCATGTTAAAAAATCGAATCATCTGGTAGCTGCCATCAATATGAAAAGACAGATTCCCTCCAATAGAAAATCTCATTTCAGCTGCGATCTCACCACCTAAACCATTGCCTGTAATGCTAAAATCATCTCCAATGGCAAATTCAGCAAATGGAATAATGACAGGACCTAGATAAAAATTCCAGTCATAATACTTAGTCTTAAGTCCTAAAAAATCATGGCCATAAATAATTGCGGAATAAGATAAAGTCATATCATTTTTACTCGTGACCATATGCTCTAAGCCAATACGATAGCCGCTATTATTTTCTAAGTTTGTACTGTAACCTCTCAGACCACCACCAAAAAAGAGGAGATCATTATCAAATGATTCTTCAAAGTCATTTTGAGCCAAAACGCCGTAGTAAGTTCCATAAAAGAGTGAAAGGCGTTTTAACTCTGTTTTTTTATTCATCTTCATTATCACTCTATTTGAAATCTCTTCAAGACTTTTTTCTGCTTGAGCTTTCTCTCCAATTTGGATATCTGATTGCTCGATGTAGGCAATTTTATTTTTAATTAACACAGCTAATAGCTTATTTTTAACAACATCACCTACTCGGATTTTTTTTCCTTTGGAAATATAGCCTATGGCAGATTTTTTTGTCACATCAGAATAAATCACGGCCTTATCTTTACTTACTATGGCCCACCTTGCGGCCTGTGATTCTAGACTAAATAGAGCGAGTAATAGGCAAAAATATATGGCAAAGCCATGAAAAAAGATTTTATTCATAACTACAGTATAACCCAAATATCATAATAAATCTCTTTTAAATCAATGGCTTGTATTAGAACCTCCCAAATTTAAAAAACTTGAGTCCCATGCAGTGTTATAATAAACCTCTAAACTATAGAAAACATAAACCGATGTATATATTAGAAATTGTATCAATTAGGATAATTTTTATGAAAAATGTACTACTCTTTTTTATTCAACTTTCACTCTTTATCAGCTTTTATGGCTGTGTTGATAAAATTTCAGAAGAGGTAAAAAGCAGCGAAAAGTTATCTGAAAGCGATATTGAAGCTCAAAAATTCCTAAATAAATCAATGAGACTTGTTAATAAAAGTGCAGAAAATCTTTCTCATGTACTCCATAAAACAGGTTCTTTATCTGTCGGCTGTGAACTGCAAGCTCCAACTCTTGGTTTTAGTTCTCTCACATATGACAAAACAAAAGCATCATATACTACTGATTGTATCATTGATGCTCAAGAATATGATCTTTATTTCTCGGGGGCTGACTTTGAAGTGCAAGTTGATGAGCACTTATGTGAGTACGTTGCGTATAAACCCTATCGTTTTTTTCAGTACCAGCCTGGAAAAACAACGAAAGAAGAATTTGAAGTTAGTTGTGACTCCGTGTGCTCTGAGGAAGCAAGTCTTTCAGATATTTGTGGTAAAACGTATAAATCGGTTACTGCTGCATTCTACGATCCAACTGAAACAGATTATGAACTAGCTTTTACAACAGGAGTTACGACCGCTGCCACTATTAATACATACTTTTCACCTATTGTTCCCCGCAATACGTATGGTAATATCGTTAGCCCTAGCAATCCTATCCTCTGTGAGTTTGATTATTCAAACACAAGCTATCATCAAACAAGTGGACCAAACTGTGATGAAGGAAAAATCACTACTCATAATATTCAAATATCAGCTCAAGAGTTTGGAGTGTGTAGCGATGGTGTATCTGCAAATCAATCTACTTGTGTAGCAGCTCTAGAAGATTGGACTGTTAGTCTTATATGTGATGGCGTAACTGCAGCAACTCGGCCGGTAATTTCCATTGAAGAGGTAACTTACGGTGAATGTGGGGGTAAAAGCTACAATTGCCTTGCAGGTCCAGGCAATGATGAGCTTGATCACAACAAGATAGGTACTATTTACCAAAATGTAAAATTAGAAAAATTTTCAAAAAGTATTTCTATTTCACCTCCTAGAGATAAAGGTTATTCTTCGAATATGTATGCTGCTAATTTTTCAAGAGTCTGTAGTAGTAATGCAACAAAAACGACAGCTCAGTTCGATACAACATTAAATCTAATTTTAGGCCATCAGATAGAAGATAGACCATCCAGAAGTGCATTCACTCAGTATTCATATGATGAAAATAGTGACGGTATAAATGACTATACAACTTATGGCCATCACCCTTTTAACTCAAGAGGATCGTCAGCTTACCCAACTAGCAGCATTAATCCTTACTACGCTATTCTATGTCTTGATAAAGCCTTAGATGTCAAAGCACAAATAAGGCTTCATATTAGAGAGTGGAATCGTGATTTTAATAATACAAATGCCTATTTAGCAAAGCTGAGCGATATCAATCAGTCAATTTCCTTAATGGATGGAATTGGAGATCAGGCCATTGGTGAATCATGGAATGATTTACGAGATTGGGATGACTTTCTAGCTGATATTGACATGAGTGGAACAAGTGATCTTAATGCTAATAGCTCAAATGCGGACTCTTTATTTACAGATAATGCATGCCAATCATTGGATATTGGTTATTGTTCGGATAGAACATATACCTACCAAAGTGAATGTGAAGCTAATAGTGAGAATTGGTACCTAGAAAACTATTGTTCGAACTCAGCATTTACCGACCGAACAGCTTGTGAGGGTGGTGGTGCTACGTGGATTGAAATTAAAAACCAAGACTTGCGCTTTTATTCTCCAGCTTCTCGAAAAAATAACCTCTTTCCAGAACACTACTTATAGGAAAATTCGCTTTTAGAAATTACTATTTCTCCATATAATCTTGCATCTTATAGTTTTTTGCAATCCACACAAATACAATCGCAAAAATGGCCATAAGAATGGCAAAGAACATAAAGAAATTTCCACCAGAAAAGACGTTAATTTTAGCAATATAAGCAGTTATCATATTTCCAAAAAATACAGTCAATAACCACATAGACATAATCGTTGATTTCATACTTCGAGGAGCTTGAGTATAGGCAAACTGCAAACCGGTAATTGAGATCATGACTTCGGCCATTGTAATGACTAAAAATGGGATAAATTGCCATAAAACTGAAATCTGATTTCCAGTATCAAGAACATATTGAAAAATTGCCACAAATATAAATGAAACTGCGGCGACAAACATTCCAGCCCCCATTCTCTTTAAGGGAGTAATTTTTGTCTTAAATATTTTTTCACATAAAGGATAGATCACAAAAGTAAACAAAGGAATCAAAAGCATGACCATAATTGGATTTAAGGCGGGTATTTGTGAGGGAAGCAAAGTTGTCTTCCAGCCAAAGATATTAACATCTAAATTCATCTCTTTAGCCTGCAAAACCCAGGATGAACCATGTTGATCAAACAAGGCCCAAAAAACAGTAATAGCAATAAATATTTTCCCTACATTAAATGCAGCTTTTACATCTTTAACTGCATGATCTGGGTGATCTTTTTTGGCTCCATCAAAAAATCCGACTCCACTCGCTTTGTTTTTAAATGCTGACAATAGAACTCTTCCAGTCCCATGAGGATTTTTTCCGGTAGGTGTTACGTGAACATATTGATGACGACCTAACCAAAAAACAAAAGTAGCTATGGCCATGAGAATCCCTGGAAGACCAAATGCGACACCTGGTCCATAAGCTTGTAAAGTCCATGGAGTTATTAAAGTCGAAAAAAATGATCCAAA